>DAOUUR010000057.1 GCA_030668045.1 bacterium | reverse complement strand
GCATCCGTATACTTCCAGGCTACCGGCTTGCCCTCGGTAATAACTGAATCAGATGATGAATTGTAGGTATAAAGAACCTCAACGATATTCGGATCGATGAAATCAACAAAACTTCCACAGGGTATCCCTTCCTGCACCCACCAGGGTTCTTGAATATGACTGGCGGTCGCCACCGCATCCCACACAAGATCGGGGTATCGTGCGGCCTGGCTATGTCCTCCGATCAAGTCAGAGGTTATTCCCCAACTTCCATCCTGAACGGACGGGGGCAGAATGCGCCGAAGGATGTTGAAATCTCCGGTGTAGGGCCATGCAGAATAGTCCGGATCATAAATCACCGTATCGGGCGGATGGACATAACCACTGGAGGTTGTTTTTCCCCAGCGTCCGTATACGATTGCCTTCCCCCCAATAGACAAATAATAGGCAAGGGTATCAAGGAACTGGGTCCAGTGATTGTGCAACTCGTCCGTACGGGCCGACTCCTGAGAAATTACTACGAGGCCGTAATCGGTAAGGTCGAGCAACCCGGTAGTTTTTATCCTGGCGGTGTCCGATACCAGGTCGAAATCGAGTCCGGCGAGCGCCTGCTCAAGAAAACTGTTGCTCAAATCTGGGTCGACCAAATAGTAGCCTTCTTCATGGCTGGCTCTATTAAGGGCCAGTACGCGCTGGCTGCCAAGAATAGCTGTTCTCATAGTAACCGGTTCGACCCCGACCGTATCGCACATCGTACCGTGCTCGTCGACCGATACTATCAGGTAGGAGTGGAAGTCAAGGCCAAGCGACGGATCGGTATCTTCGAATATAGTATCATAGTATGGTTCTACATACATTTCACCGTTGCGGACAATGCCGTAATGTTCAAAATCAAGCTCCGCCCCGAAAGCGCTCCATGACAATCTAATGCCGTTGTGTATCGGCAAAGCGAGTTGATCCGGAGGAAGGGCAGGAACGGTGCTCACCGTGCAATAGGCTGCTGCTGAAGTGATGGTGCTGGTTCCGGATAGGTCGGTCGCCGTTACGTGGAAACGGTATGTTTCGTCTTCAGTCAGTCCATCAACGATGAAACTGCTACTGTCAGCTGAGATAGCCAAAGAATCTAACCCCGGAACCAATACCGATTCAAAATACAATGTGTACTTTTCGATATCGCCTGAATCGTATCCGTTCCACTCGACTTGAACCGAGGATCCGTCGCCGACGTTTCGAGCTACAATAATGTCAAGAGGGGGCAATGAGGCCGCCACCGTGTACAATGTCGCGGCGGTCGCTTTGATCATTCGGGTGAGATAGTCCATGTTGATGTAGGTGGTACTGTCGGCGGAGCTGTGATATTTCGTAGAGAATATCTTTTCCTGGACAGCCAGAACCTCGTATCCGGCATCCAGAAACCTGGTATGATCGGAAGCGCTATAGAGGTCTGCTGTTCCGGTAATACCAGCCAGGCTGTAGGCCAGACTAATCCAGAGTTCACCATATGCTGCCTGAGGAACAGACTGAACACGTCCTTCCGTGGAATTCTCATAATGCCCGATCATATCCATATTCATCATCAACATTATGCTATCGCCTCGAGAGAAGGCCTCTTCGGCATAGTGACTCGATCCTTTGAGCCCCTGTTCTTCGGCGGTAAAGGTAACAAATACAACCGTCATCTCTGTTTCCAGCGGAGCGAGCACGCGCGCGATTTCCAACACACCGACAGTTCCCGAACCGTTATCGTCGGCGCCCGGACATTCACGAACTGCATCGTGATGAGCGCCGATAACAATTTGCCTTTCAGGAAATCGAGTGCCAGTCTTGACCGCTACCACATTCCGCCCCATAAATCCTGGAATCGACGGAAACACCGAGCAGGGAAAACTGTCGAAGTAGACCGAGTCATAATCGTACGATTCGAATTTATCGTAAATCCAGTCTTCCACCGCAGCACACGAATCGTAGCCGGTATACCGATAATTGAACGCTTCTAATCGATGTGCCGCCGCTTCTACACTGTCCTGACTTATATCATCGACTAACTGAGTTAGTCCGGGTAGATCGGCAAGTGACGATCGATTGAGAATAGTCTCAGGGGTGTACTTAAATTTTATTGATGTCGCGCCGACGGCTGCCATTTGACTCCGGCGATCTATATCATAAAAAAACAGACGATCAATTTTTACCACACACAACTGATCTCGCCGAAACAGAACGGCCTCTCTCTCTTCCTCGCTCAGGTCTCTCCAATTGCCATAGGCCAGATCATCCTGTTCAATATCGGAAGCGATAAGCTCCAAGACCAGACCGGTCGCTGCTATCTCCAGGGCAACATCGGTTTCAATTATTGATAGGAAATCATTCGCCAAGTGTTTCACCGGTACGGCTCCAGACGAACGCAATAGGTCGGCATCATTCTGATGGCGTATCTCGACTCGATACAGATCACCGGCCATCGGGGAGATTGAAACGATCAATATTAAAACAAAAGCAATAAACCCGACACGAAACATTAGACAGCCTCATGATTTGGGACAGTAGTTAGCGAGGTTATAACAAATATAGTGCTTTGGCCGATTTTGGCAAGCCCAATAACACAGAAAAGACGCGCATCACCTGCCCAATCAGAAGCCCCAGACCAATGCAGAGTATCGAAATTGCTACTTGTGGTACTTTTTGATGAATTCTTCCACTTCGTCCAGTCCACCCTGAAAAACGAGATAGCCGTTGTACGGTTCTCGCTCGGTGATATCATCCCTAACAGGAGTAAGCATTAGCTCTCGGACCTTTTCCAGATCATCAGTCTGCCCCAGCGCCCATCCCAGCTTGGTGTACGCCACTTCCGGCAACATGTTCTCGGTGGGAATAATGCCCTTCTGCATCAAATCCCGACCGGTATCATAGACAAACATGTGCACGTAGCCCCAGAGAGTCTGAACGGTCATGTAGATCGCCACGCCCTTTGCAATAGCCCTCTCAATAGCCGGGTAGACCGGTTTGTTGACGTGTCCCAATCCGGTACCGGCTATTACAATTCCCCTGTATCCGTTATCTACCAGAGCGTCGATAATGTCCGGCTGCATGTTCGGATAATAATAGACAAGGGCTACCTTGTCCTCGAAGTACGGCAGAATCTTGACGCTACGATCCTGGCGACGTCGATTGTAATCATCCTTGAGCATCTTGAACCCTTTTCGATCAACCACGCCCAGAGGGATATCACCAACCGTTCGGAACGTCGAACGATAAGATGAGTGCATCTTCCTTACGCGGGTTCCCCGGTGCAGCAGACCATACTTATCGGAGGTAGGACCAAACATACAGACCATCACTTCGGCAATATCGGACTCTGCCGCTGTTTTGGTAGCATGGATAAGATTGAGAGCAGCATCGGATGACGGTCGGTCAGACGATCTTTGTGAGCCAACCATTACAATCGGAACCGGTGGATTCTGGATCATAAAAGCCAGCGCGGAAGCGGTGTGGTGCATAGTGTCGGTGCCGTGTCCGATTACAACCCCGTCTATGCCTTTCTTGATCTCTTCGCCAATAGCAATGGCGAGCGTCTTGTACTGGTCCGGTCCCATATTTTCACTAAAGACGGCAAACAGTTTCTCAGTCGAGAGATTACAAATATCGGCCAGCTCGGGCACTGCTCCGTACAATTCACCGGGAGAGAAGGCCGGTATGACCGCACCGGTACGGTAGTCCAGTCGCGAAGCAATTGTCCCTCCGGTACCAAACAACTTGACACTCGGTCGCCCCTCTGTGAAGGGAAACTCTCTTTCCGGTATTTTGTAGTGGGCCTCTTTGTAGCCATGTTCTTCGATATTCTGTATTGTCTCCACAGCGATACCGACGTTGTACCCTGATGCTAATTTCAAAACGATGTGCTTATCGTCATCACTCTCGGAACGTGGCAATAGAATCCCCGAAAACCCGCCACGAGATGATTCGATCTTAACCTCGCTCCACACCCTGACATTGAATGACTTGAGGACGTCCAGCGCACGTCCTTGATACCCTTTAAAAGCTTCAGCCATTGGTCACCGCCTCTTCGACACTGCGCTTCAAGTCTCTCAGCGGCATGTTGCCAATCGCCTGACTCCTCAGGTTGCCCATCACCCAGGAGAGGTATGCGTACTGGTCTTTCGACCGGGATATCTGTTGAAACTTCTTTTTCAGAACCGGGATGAATGACAACAGTTGCTCCATTGTAGCCGGCTTGTATCCAACCGTAGTCAAGACCGACTCCATATCCATGTTGGGGTGCTGATAGACTATCGCCAGCATCTGCCCGGCAAGCTCCCGGTGCAGATTCCGTTTGGTGAGAAAAGCGAGCACGTCATAAACTTGTTCGTCACCAAACGAGTCGGAAGGACCGAACTTGCGCTTGACATGTTTCAGGGTATGACCAAAAAGCGTTCCGACAAAGCGGGGTGCAATTTCCAAATCGTTGACAATTCTCTCAATGACGGCACCAAGATTGTTTCGCAGGATATAGTTATGCGTATCGACCGGGATATCCCATTCGGTCAACTGCTTCATCCGGTGGGAGACATCAATCGGCAAACCCTGCCGACGTTCTTCAATGAGTTCCTCCCGAATGGCTATCGGCGCGGAGTCGGTATCGGGATACATTCGGTCCGGACCGGGTAGCACGCGTTCGAAGATCGTATCACCGCTTGCAAGTGCTTTCCGCGTTTCGTTGGGAACTCCCTGGATAGCCATGAGACATCGTTCCTCAATCGTCTCGATAGCGGTAGTGACATCCTCCGACGGTCCCCACACGATAACCTGAGCATCTTTGGCCGAGGCTCCCAGTTGATCCGCCTGAATTGAAAAGAGCGAAGGCGGAAGAGCGGGCGTGTCCTGTTCGGAGTGCATGAGATTCGGTTTTTCCAGACACGCAATCACTTTGACGCGACCACTCAGCTCATCGGCGAACACCTGCCCCGGTTGGGTGAAGTGCGACAGTATACCCGCAAATCCGGGTAGGTTTATCATTGCAATTCGAGAGTGATCCGTCTGAGTCATTGGCAGTTCAACGCCGTGGCTTCGCATCTCTTCGGCGCTGATATCGCGCGCAGTAGTAGTCCACTGGTCCGGTTCAGAAACAACGTCGGCAAGTTTGTCACGGATTACCAGCAACGCTTTCTGACGGAACGCCTCGACATGCGTCAGCATTGGAATCCATTTGATGCGTGCCACACCCTTGATCTCTATGCGGGTCGAACCGGTGATGCTGACATTGACATCTTCCCTGCCGGCCCCGATACCAACTCTCACATGCCCAGTGCTTCTGGACAGATACCGCAGGTACTGAGCAGCCTCGGCAACTTCGGCGGGGCATTTCATATCGGGATAGGTGACCATCTCGATCAACGGTATGCCAAGCCGGTCGGTAGTATAAACTCGATCGTGTCCACGGTCGGAAACTTCTCGACACGAATCTTCCTCAATGCTCAACTGGATGATCCGCACATCCTTTTTCGCCAGCGGAATCATACCTTCGATACCGATGATAGCCGTTCGCTGAAAACCGGTCGGGATGGAGCCATCAAGATACTGCTTTCGTGCAATATGCAGTTCACCAACTATCTTGGTCTTCAGCAGGAGGGCCACTTCCAGAGCAATCCCGAGAGCTTCGTGGTTTATCTTGAAGGGAGGTGTATCGTCCACATCGTAGGTGCATGCGGTTTCGTTTTTGAGCCGATAAAATATATTCTTCTTGGTTTTACGCTCCATCAGCGCGGTTCCGTCATACTCCCCCATCTCGCTGAGGGTTGGTCTCATGTGCCGGATTACTTCGGCGTCGTACTCGCCGTTTTTCTGATAGAGCCCGGCAGGGCATCGACAAAACAGCTTCTTTTTGGTGTCCAGTTGCTGATGTATCTCCAGACCCGACATGAAACCAAGGTCGCTGTAGAGCTGCTGATCGGCATTTTCAAATGATACATAGCCAACCGCTTCACGCGTAGCCACTTTGTTGGCATGCGCCTGGGAAACCGAGCTGATCTGTACTCTCGGCCTGGACATTATGTTAATTCCCTGCAAAACATGACCGGGAACATATATCAAAAGCCGACCATTATCAAGTGCATATCGATAATTCCGTATTCTGGTCTGATAATGCCTGTCAGGTTGCAAGCAACTTGACAAAAGTGGCATAGCCACTTTACTTGACCAACACCATCTTCTTTACCGTTCGCACCTCGCCCGCCGACAGCCGATACAGGTAAACACCCGATGAAACATCTACTCCCAATTCATCCTGTCCATTCCATTGAACCGTATAGGTTCCTGCGGCAAGATTCTTGTCAATCAGGTTCCGCACTTCACCACCGAGTATGTTATAGACTTTCAGAGTGATGTCAGAACGCTCCGGAAGCGCAAACTCAATCGTCGTTGACATATTGAACGGATTGGGATAGTTCTGCGAAAGTATATAGCCATCAGGTAGCGTTGGCTCGTAATCATACTTCACGTCCGTGCCATTATCTGTTCCTGAGAATATGAAGACCAGGCCGTAATTGTAAGCGTCAATCGCCGAAAAGGCGAAATCATTGATACCATCGCCATTGAAATCACCAATACCGGCGCAATCAAGGCCAAGCTCCTCCTGCCAGCCAACAATATCAGCGTTATGTATCTGAAGATCAGGGATACTGTCCATATCAGGCCCGCCATAGAAGACTAAGACATATCCTATCCCCGCAAATGGCAGAGGGTAGCTAAGAATCAGATCGTTGTATGTATCTCCATTGAGGTCCTCCGTCGCGCTGGCGTGAGAGGCCGAATAGTCGATGGTTACGTCAGGGATAGTATCCACATCGGGACCACCAAAGTAAACAAATCCGAGGCGATCGTCGTCTGCGACACCAGAGCTCGCAAAGAAATCGTCATATCCATCTCCGCTGATATCTCCCAGATATACGAGAACGTCGCTAAATTGATCTGATCCGGGTACGTAGCCTCCCGGCCTGCCCACAATCATCTCGGGAATTGTATCAAAGGTCTCCCCGCCCCAGTACAAATATACAGAACCCCTATCCAGATTGGCGGATTTCTGGCGAAACCCCACCCCCAGGTCGCTTCTGCCATCACCGTTAAAGTCGCCAGAAATGAGCCCCCGCCCGCAAGAATTGTAATCATAGCCTTCGACCATGTTGGCAGGAGTCAATTCGAGATCGGGAATGGAGTCAGGATTGGAGCCCAATTCGAACAGGACAACCGAAGTCTGGCGATTGCTCTGGCACACTATTTCTTCGGTACCGTTGGCGTTCAGATCGAGACAGCGCACTGGATAGCCAAAACCCCAGAGGGTGTCGACTCCGAACCAGAGATCCCGATCGGCGCTCAGAGACGGCCCCCCGTAGTAAAGATTTAAGTGCCGAGAATCCGATCCCCTCGCTTCGGCGGCAAAATCATCAAAGCCATCATGGTTCACATCGTCAAGATTTGATAAATAGAGAGAAATGCTATCAATACGAAAGTCACATGTGTTTATGGTATCAAACGACTCACGGCCATAATAAAGATACTGGCTGAACCGATAGTCCCAGACAAGAATATCATCTCTGCCATCACCGTTTTGGTCACCGATAGCAGTGATCCCACGCCCAAACTGCGTCTTAGTGGTATCCGATTTGATAATCCCGATCAGCTCAGGCAACTCAGCCCAACCCACCGATGGGAATAACCCTAAACTCAGGCAGACACACAGCACCAGCTTCATCAAACGCTTGGTACAGCAGGACGTTTGCGTGCGTACATGGTGCGGTCGCCGATACGGTTGATTTCTGTCTGATGCCATAGAACGTGCCATCGGTCTATCCCCTGTCTGCCCTCAATATAGCCCATTCCGTCACATATCAAAGACAAAAAGTATCCGGCGCGCATCTTTAGCGACCACGGGTACCCCACCCAGCGGGTCAGTTTGGTCAACAGTGGAAAAGCAGAACCAGTCAGGATGCTCGCGTGTACATTGTCGAAACCACGCCCCAGCAAGCCGATGGCTCAGGCAACCACAGGTTGGTTGGTTTCGACCAAATACTCCGGTTCCACCAACAATCAACGAAAGAGACAGTAGCGACAGACGGCCCGCTCAAAGAATTGGTTGACATAATTGACGATAAGTGTTACCATACAATTGTAGTCCCCCATTTTCCACCGCCCTGGTCCTGGAACTCAGGAGGTCGTATGTTTAGATGTATCACTCTCGCCATTGGCATATTGCTTTTGGCCCTCACCGGTGCACTATCAACGCCAATTCCGCCCAATTATCAGGTATCGTCACCCTCGGCTGAACTTCAGAATGAGGAACAGATTTTTGTCAGTCCGGTTGACAGTCTCATCCTCATTGCCGATTGGCGCGATTTTCGGCTTGGCTATCGGCGCATCGGTCTTGGTATCTCAAGAGACGGTGGCAACACCTGGATCGACAGCCTGATTACCGAGAGATGGTACAACCGCCAGTCCGATCCGGTTATGGATGTCGACCGGCAGGGTAATTTCTACGCCTGCTTTCTGGACTACGAGTGGGATGGGAACGGTTCCGGTATCACGTTTATCCGGTCGGACGATGATGGTCTCACCTGGTCTGAACCTACGATTATTCAGGACTGGCCCCCCGGACTTTATTTCGAGGATAAGCAGTTCACGACTATCGACCGAACTGCCGGTCCCCATGACGGCAACGTATACGTCGCCTGGGCACGCTTTGTCAATGCCGGCGGACCGAACATGATGGTCTTTGCCCGTTCAACCGACCGAGCAGCCACGTTTGACGAAGTCCTCGATCTGGGTGGTCGCAACGGCCAGTTTGCCCAGCCCCTGGTCGGTGCCGATGGATCAGTTCACGTTTTCTGGACTGGTGGCGGCGGAATTCAGTATGTAAAATCTGTTAACGCCGGAATCTCCTTCACTTCACCAACATTGATCTTCCCAACAGTCGGGAATTTCGGCACGGTGGATGGTGGTGTCAATGTCTACAACGGAACTTCGGGAACCGTTGACATATTTGATGGTCCCCATCACGGCAACATCTATCTGTCATACGCTAATATGGATATCAACGCAATCCCATATTATGACTACAATATCGAATTTGTTCGATCAACCGATGGTGGCCTGACGTGGTCTGATCCTATCTACATCAATGACGATGGCACCGGCCCGGGTTCCATGTATGACCAGTTTCACCCCTGGCTGTGGTGTAACGAAGAGGGCACGCTTATCACCATCTTCTACGATCAGCGAACCGACCCGGTAAGTCACTACCAATTTGATTGTTTCGCCGCGTACTCGTTTGATGGTGGCATATCGTTTACCACCAATCACCGAATATCAGAGGTTTCAATCAACCCCGGCTACCTCGCCGCACCGGCCATATCTTCCGATGATGGAAAAAGCTACCCCCTCGGGATGGCTGCCGGCACTGAGGCCGGTCTCATCGCCGAGTACATCGGTCTGACTGCTTTCAAGGATCATGTCAATGCTGTCTGGACAGATACACGCAACGG
>DAOUUR010000042.1 GCA_030668045.1 bacterium | reverse complement strand
TCCAGTGACGCAAGGTGCGAGTAACTGACCTGAGCTGAGAGATTTTCGGAGATGGAAACCTCCGCCGCGATCTCAATTCCTCGTAGATCGCCGTTGCCAATATTCTCATAGCGGTAAGATCGCGATGCCCTATAAATGACGTTATTCAGGTCGTTATCAAAAAAGGCCAGTTCAACCGATGCGTATCGTTGCTCGTCGAAATCAAAACGTCGAGAAAGCCCAAGCTCGAACTTATTCGCTTCTTCCGGAAGAAGATCAGGATTGCCGGATGAGTTACTATACAGATGATGCATAGCCGGGAAGCGAATCGCGTTGGCCCACGCCAGACGAAGGTGTAATCGCAACGGCAGGTTCTGAACAAGACTGACCATAGGGCTGGCATGTCGAACCGATGGGCGGTCAGTGTCGGTGGTTGAAAGGTGATAAGCCAGGCCGATGGTCGCCTCGGTTGACTTAAAGGGAGTGAACTCCTCTTCAAGAAAAAAACTACCGGTGCTGATATGATGTGAGACCCAGGCCTCATCGACATCCGGCTTTTTGTTCATCAGGTCTCGTTTGAAATTGAGACCGATTCGAATACTGTGTCGATGCGATGGATGAATGCTGGCCGCGATGCAACCTCCCATTGTCCAATTTTCGAGCTTGGAATCGAAACTGATCTGCTCCGGCAGCTTTTCGATGCTGCTATAGTCAATAAACCGATCGTGTTGTGCGTCGGCAAAAACCGTAGCGGTCAATTCGGTCGATTGGCTCGGATGCCAGAGCGCGGCAAGTGAACTATTGAACCGCATCCACTCGGGAAACTCTCGGTAACGGGCCGACTCGGCAGTATATGTTGTTGATGGAATCGCCTTCTCTGCCCAATGGTAACCCGCTGATAACGAGTAGAGGCTATTGTCATCTGGCTTGTATCCCAGCTTTCCGGTAACGCCGGTCTGGCTGTAGAAGCTATTGTCACGGTAGCCGCCGTTCTCTCGCAAGTTTGGTACGAAATCATCGCTGAGGGCATAGCCGTCGGAATAATGGTTGTAGGCTGAAATCCAGCAATTGAATGTACCGTACCGCCGACTGTGGTTGATATTCAGTTTGCGGTACAGGTGATCGCCAAACTCTGATTCAATTACGGTGCGGGGCTTCTCAAGTCCGTTCTTGGTGACGACGTTAATCACTCCACCCATACCGTTAGCACCGTACGCTACCGACGACGGCCCTTTGATAACCTTGACCGCGGCGATATTATCAACCGGCAGCATTGAGAGATCAACCTTGCCATAGTAGCCGGGGTTGATAGGGCGACCATCGACCAGTACCAGTACGTCGCGTGCTTTGAAACCACGGATACGCGTTTCTGTCTCTGCTTTGGGACCGGTGGAGATATTCAGTCCTGTTTCAAATCGCAGCAGATCGGCTACGGTCGGGATATTGCGTTGTTTAATATCGTCGGTATTCAACTCAATCTGCATTGGCGGACTGCTTTGATGCTCTCCGCGTACGACGATTGTTTCGAGAGCATAGACATAGATCAACGAGTCACCCCGACGCTCAAATGCCGATTGAGCGTGCGAAGTCTCAATAGCAAAACTAGCGGCCAATAGGCCTATAGCGAGGAAACGAAATATCATCAGGGTACCTTTACAAGAATTGTCTCCAGCACTCGCACGCCATACTTACTTGATGTGACCTCAGTATGGGTGAAAATCGTTATCTCGCTGTCCAGCAGCCAGTAACCGGTTTGAAACTTCTCCCAGTTGAGATCGTCGGGCGGACTGTATTGATCAAGTGACACCAGATTGTACACATATGATTCAGGGTTGGCCATCAGCGTTGTTACAAAATCGGCCAGCGACACGGCATCTTCTTCGATACCATCCCAGTTGTTCACGCGGGTCGTGGTAAAGTCGCCCAACTCGAAGAAGTCAACAGTATCGGGCGCGGTGACATCGAGTTTGCGATGGACGAGAATCTCAACGGCATCCTTGACATTGTACGCTCCGGCCAGATCGATCTTGTCATCGGGGAAAATGACCTGTCGATTCGAGGTGAGCAAATGTCCCAGACTCATATGTTCCCAGATGTTATTCGGGTAGCCCTTTACGCCCGAGGCTGAGTAACCATCGGTAGCCAGAACCTCATATGAATAGAGCGAACGGGCATCCCAATCAGTCTCGTCCTTGTCTGTGAAGACCGGAATCAGGTCGGTAGTGACAAACTCGTCAAGCTGAATAGCTTCTTCACCATCGGCGTCGATTTTGGTGCAGTCACCGAAAGCTACTTGCGTGGAGGCGCCATCAAGTTTTACAGTCATATATGAATCAGTCGGAGGCGCCTTATCGACCGGATTGTTATTACTGTCTTTGCTACAACCGATGATAACGGCGAAAGTGAGCATAGTTGTCAGGAAAAGCGTGCTGGTGCGTTTCGAGATGTTCATGTTACCCTCTCTGTCTTCTACATCGTGTCTGTAGTTTGGCATCGGATTATCCGAACCTCTGAAGGTTCTGTCGCCAGCCGTATTGGATTGGTCCCTGGAGAATTGACGATGGCAATGCCACCGGAAAACCTTCGACCTTTCCAAACACGGGAGGCTGGGACGTTTCCGTCCGAACCCTGTCGGTCGGATAGCCATAGTGAGCACCTTAGGCTGTCCGACTCGGTCAGAGATTCGTTTCCTATTTCTTTGTTACTTTGATCTCGATTTCTTTCGGTTCATCATCCAGCTTAAGTGACGATACCATCCCAACAACGATATTGCCGAACACCGATGTGACGAACGGATTGATCTCGATCTCCTTTCCGTTAATGATAACCTTGACGTTTTCAAATTCCATGATCGGAGCTCCGCGCCTCGGTTAGGCGAGACAGTGGCTGTCGGGCCAGACGAGCCAAAGGCATGGCGACCGTAAAACCAAGCAGGCCAGCCAGTGCGGCTATCGATCCGACTCCGAACGACCATTCCAACAGGCCGACGGCGCCGCGATCAAGCCACCACGAATTCTGGAAAACGTACGCCTGGGAAAAACTGAACAGCAGACCGTTGGCATAGCACGAGGCCAGGATAACAGTGCCCATCAAGAGCGGGCGTTCCATCAGGCTGTACCGTTGAGCCAGCGAGAACGCTACCTCAAGAACAACCGCCTGTCCCAGCAAACCGGCCAACTGGCAACCGAACAGTGTCTGTAACCCCAGGACCTTGATTCCGGCCGCAATCACCCCGATAAGAAGCGTGCTGCCGCGCATCGGCATCACGTAGCGGGCGAAGGAGAGGATCAGCAGCGCTGCAAATACCAACACCACCGAGCGGGGAATCACTTCACCCACGGCAGCCATATTGGCAACAGTCAACGCTTCCGTTCCGCCCCAGATCGAGCCGAAAATCAGTATTCCCAGAATCAATTTCTTTTTGTCGTTCATATACTCTTTCCTCTTAGAACGCCAGTTGCATTTGGGCAACAATCTCGTCGTTATTGACCTCGCGATCGACGCCCGTTGCTGTCTTACCTGGTTCCATCTTGTGAATGTAGTTCAGATAGAACATTGCATTGAGACCGTCGAGATAGTGATTGACACCAACAGTTAACCAGGCTTCGTGATCATCACCAGTCAGTCCGGCAGCGTAATCCATATCGGTGTCCGGATCAAAGAAGTCGTACCGAGCTAGCACTTCCACTTTCGGCGTAAGTTCGTAGCCGATGTGAGCAAAATAGGCCATCGATTTGGTTTCACAGATATCAGCAGGATCAGGGCTGTCGAGGGTTTCATCTTTCGCGGTAACAAACTCGCCGCGGATTTTCAAGGGGATATTCTCGTGGTCAACCTTCACAAACCCCCCGAAGCGGTCCATTTTCATAGTTTCTTCGTCATAAGTCAGTGTGGTGCCGCTGCTGTCGTAGGCGGAGAGCGCCTTGCCAATCCAGGCATAACCGCCAAACTGGACTTTTACCTTCTCCATCGCGGGATGAATGTCAATGCGACCGAAGAAATCCTTGGCGTCGTTGTTGTCCGCAGTATTGTTCTTCACATCGGCGCCGTTGTAGATACCAACGGTGAAATCGACCGCATCAGTTTTGGTTATCGCCGTAACACCGACCTGGCGCCACATGGCATATTTCTGGGTTGTCAACGGATAGTTGATCATCTCCAGTTTGCTAGTTGGTAATGGCATATACAGCGTGAACATTGGCAGGTAGCGGCCGACACATATTTCGGTCTTCTCGATATAGAAGAAGCGAGCCTTGTAGTCGTACAAGCCGGCACCGTCCTTGTTCTCCAATTGCAGGAAGTACTTTACTTTATCTGGGACGATATCACACCAGAACAAAAATCATGCCCTGTTGAGAGTGAACTGGTCGGTTCCGGCGGCATCTTCCAGGTTGTAGGTAAACCCGGCCTGCAGGATTCCACCCATCTTGAGGGTGCCCTTGCCGACCTTGATTTCAGCCATCTCAGCTAGCGCCACACTGGAGATCAGCAATGACAGCAGCATCCCTGCCGCGAGTGTGATGGTGAGTCTCTTCATTTGACTTGTCCTTCCTCTGTTGGTTTGTTCTGTTTGTTCCATCAAAAAAAGTAAACGCATTTACTCGTCTTGTTAGACCTCCTCTTTTTCCCGGACTTCTCTCACTCTGGCCATCAACAAGCCTACAACGGAAGCTGTTATAGTCAATCCACCTAACGGCTTGAGGAGTTCATGGAAGAACCCTATGTCTGCCGGGACCTCCGGATTCTTGATAACATCCGGGTAGTAATCCAGAGATTCCGGGAAGACAGTGATCTTGTGAGTTCCGGTTCCTAACTCCTTTTCACCATATATGGTTGGATGCTTACCTTCCGCTTCAAGCCTTTCTTTTGCCTGATGAGCCATTTCGAGTATTTTATCGTAGTCGCCGAAAACCATAGCACCTGAGGGGCAGGCCTTGGAGCAGGCCGGTTCCAGCCCGTTGATCTGTCGATCAATGCAGCCCGTGCACTTGGTGGACTTTTCCGTATCGTCATCGATCTGCGGAATATTCCATGGGCAGTAATCATTACAGGCTCCACACCCGATGCAAAGTTCTTTGTTAACATAGACCATGCCACGTTCTTTATCGTGTGTCATAGCCTTGACCGGCTCTACCGGGCAAGCCTTCACACAGGCAGGGTCACTACAATGGAGGCAGCGGTGAATTCTGAAAAGCCATTTCAATTGGCTGTCAGCTTTCACCTCGTAGAACTTAACCAGGCTATATGTGTGTGGTGACAATGCAGCCGGGTTCTGATAACCACCTTTTTCTGCAAAGAAAGTTGTTTTCTCTGCTGGTAGTTGATTCCATTGCTTGCAGGCTACCTGGCAACCCCGGCAGGCAGTACATTTAGCCAAATCAAAAAGCAGACCTTTTTTCGGCATCTTAACCCACCTCCTTTTCTATGTTACATAGGAATGCTTTGAACTCCGGTATCATCGTGTTAGCGTCCCCAACGTGTGGTGTTAGAAGGTTAGCCGAATCGCCCTTCGCCAATCCAGTATATCCAAAGTGCCAGGTGAGACCTACTTCGTCAACCTGACGGCCGTCAATCGTGAATGGCTCGAAACGATCGGTAACCAGAGCATAAGCTCCAGCCTTCCCACGCGCCGAAGTAACCACGACCCGATCACCGTTCTTGATTCCTTTGCGTTTGGCTAAATCAGTAGATAGTTCCACAAATGAATCCGGTACAAGTTCAACCAGCCACGGAAGGTTGCGTGTCATGCAGCCCGCCTGCCAGTGTTCGGTGACGCGATAGGTGGTGGCGACAATCGGATACTTATCGGAGGTACCGATGTTATCGACTTCCGGTGTATTCCAGACCTTGATGGCTGGATTGTACTGCACCGGAGACATCAAGTTCTCGACCGGGCTTTCCAACGGTTCGTAATGTTCCGGGAAAGGACCATCAGCCAAGCTGGTGCTGAAAACACAAGCCAGGCCTTCCGGTCGCATGATAAAGGGATGCTTGGTCCCGGGGGCCCAGCCACCATCGGGAACATCACCTTCCCATTTCTTCGTCTCTTTGTTCCAACGGATAACCCAGCGCTTGTCATCCCACGGGTTCCCTTGGGGATCAACCGAGGCACGGTTGTAGATGATGCGACGGTTGACAGGCCAGCACCAGGACCACTTGGGATACAGGCCGATCTTATTTACGGCATCTTCCGCGCTGCGCCGGGCTGCCATGTTGCCGGCGTTGGTGTAGCTGGCACAGTATAGCCAGTTGCCGGAAACGGTCGAACCGTCATCCTTGAGGTATGCGAAGCTGGGAACCTGATCGCCCTTCTTGAACGACTTGTTCTTATCGGGGAAACTTATATCCTCAGTGAAGTAGCCGTTAATCTCTTTGGCGATAATGTGTGGGTTGGGTTCTTCGTGTCCGTAATCCCAGGCCAGGTCACGAATCGGATCCGGGAATACGCCACCAGCATTATACTCTTTCTTGAGAGCTCTAACCAACTTATCGAGAATCCAGGCGTCACTTTTGGCTTCACCCGGCGGATCAACCGCCTTGTAACGCCACTGCATCCAACGGCCGCTGTTAGTGATAGAGCCTTCCTTTTCAACTGAAGCCGCAGCAGGCAACATGAAGACTTCGGTGTTGATCGATGTCGGATCGACACCGGGACGTTGCCAGAAGTCAGCCGTTTCAGTATCCCAGAGATCAACTGCCACCAGCCAGTCCAGTTTGTGCAGGGCTTCCCTTTCCATGTTGACATTGGGGCCACCTACTGCTGGATTCTGACCGAAACAGAACAGACCTTTTATATTTCCGGCATACATATGTTCAAATAACGAGATATGCGAATAGTTGCCGGAGCGTTTCGGCAGGTAGTCGTAGCAGAAGTCGTTCTTGTTGGTTGCTTTTTCACCCCAGAAGGCTTTGAGTAAACTGACCATGTACTTGGGGTAATTGCTCCACCAGTTGGCGCTCATCGGGTCATTGGTTTTGGGCGTCCACTGATCCAGGTACGCTTTCAGATTGACGTTGTCGATTGTCGGTGACTTCAAATACCCGGGAATGATGTGGAAAAGCAGGCACATGTCGGTGGAACCCTGCACGTTGGATTCGCCGCGGAGAGCGTTGATGCCGCCACCAGCGCGTCCAATATTACCCAACAGCAACTGCAAAATGACATAACTGCGGATGTTCTGAGTACCATGGGTGTGCTGCGTGGTACCCATAGCATATAGCCAGGTAGCAACACGGTCGGGAGTGTGCGTAGAAGTCAATATCTTGCAGATATTGGTGAAGTCATCGGGGGGCGCTCCCGTGATACGGCTGACAAGATCAACAGTATAGCGCGCAAAGTGCTTCTTGAGCAACTGATAAACACATCGCGGATCTTCAAGGCTCTTGTCTCGCTTGGGAACCCCGTTTTCATCAAGCTCATACCCCCAGCTCTTCTTGTCATATGACCGCTTATCGGAGTCATAGCTGGAGAATAAGCCTTCATGGAAAGCGAAGTCCTTGCTGATGATACAGGAGCCGTTAGTGTACTCAGCCACATACTCTTTATGTATCAGATTGTTCTGTAGAGCATAATTGATGATACCGCCGACAAAAGCAATGTCGGTCCCCGAGCGTAGCTTACAGTAGTGGTCAGCGAACGATGATGTACGCGTAAAACGAGGATCAACAGATAGAATGACGGCGCCGCGTTCCTTCGCACGCTGCAACCAACGTAGAGCAACCGGGTGGTTCTCGGCGCAATTGGAGCCCATAATCATAACCACATCGGAATGGATCATATCGATCCAGTGGTTGGTCATGGCTCCTCTTCCAAACGAAGCCGCCAAACTGGCGACAGTGGAAGAGTGTCATATACGGGCCTGGTGTTCCAGGTACGTGATACCCAGAGACCGGGCCGTTTTACTGAGCAGATAACATTCTTCGTTATCCAGAGCGGCTCCACCCAGACAGGCAATGCCGTCGGTACGATTGACAACCTTGCCCTTTTCTTTGGCAATGAAAGTCTCATCGCGCGATTTCTTGACTCGTTTGGCGATTTCCTGAATTGCCCAATCCCAATCTTTTTCTTCCCACTCTGAGGATCCCGCGGCACGGTAGCGCACCTTCTGCAGTCGCCGTTCGTTGTTGGCGACCTGGAAGAGAGCGCTACCCTTTGAACACAGGGCTCCTTCATTGATGGGATGATCGGGATCGCCCTCGACATTGATCACCTTGCCGTTCTTCACCGACACGATCTGTCCGCAACCAACACCACAGTAAGGGCAAATGGTGGTCGATTCTATCGACCGGGCCGTTCTCAGTGCGGGTAGTGTGGTGGATGATGTCTGGGGCGCGATACCGAACAATCCAATCCCTGCAGCAAGGCCGGTGGAGCCTCGTTTCAGGAATTGACGTCTCGAATAGGTCATACCGTCTTCTCCCATGTGTTATATCTCTATGACTATGTATCTGATACTTTATTTCTATAAATTCGAGCGGGCTCGCTTTCTTTCATATCGAAAGCTGCAAAACCGACAAAATTCCTTATGTATTTCTCCTGAGCTGCGGTTGTATCAAGAGTCGAGGTGGCAACATATTCTACATCAGGACAGTCTGTCTTGATAACGCTGGCCTGCCTTTCGTCTCGTGTCTTGAGATACCGACGGCAACTCTCACAGGTTTGAAGGCGGTAGCCTTCCCAGTTTTCAACAGTGATGAAACCCAACTTCGTTTGGTCATTCTCCATGCAGAATGGGCAAACCATGCGAGAAAAGTGCCAGTGCCCGCCACAGCCAACGCACCAGAGGCTTCGACGACCGCTCTCGGAATCGAGCCGCGCCATCTGTGGCCACAAGCCGCAGACGTGACAATACCCGTAGCGCCAGGAACTGATATCGAGATGAGGTTCAATTGCTCGCCGAGCCTGCATGCGAATCGGACGGACAAGGAAGATTGCGAAAAACGCCAGCATGTCCAGCGGGTAGCCATGCGCCTTGCTGAGAGCAGAAAGATAAGCGCCGTCACCGCGGAGAGTTCGTTCGGCCAGTGTCGATATCGGATTGGCTGGAGCTTCGGGCGGTGTCAGAACAGTGACAATGTCGCGATATTGCTCGCTGACATGCTCTTCAAGGATCTGCTGCAGTTGATTTGCTGACTGCAGCAGAGCGGAATGATCAAAGGAGAGATCAGCTTCGGCCATGAGGGGGATCCCTTCGGCTACTCTCGCCGTCAGCGTGGAAATGTTCTCATTGAGAGACGAAGCAGAAGTCCACCCTGCACACGATCCATCACCGAACAGTGATTGATGCGCTTGAAGAAAAGCTTCAAACGATGAGAAGTCGCTATCTATACTACTATGTTCGTTCATCTCACTCCTGTCATTTCGTGATTGGTTTCACAACCTCGTCATTGTATTGTCATGATAGCAACTGTTCTCAACAGTTACATAATAGTCATTTTTAAGATTCCCTGTCAAGTCTTATCTTGACCAGAAATCGGCCAAACAGCACCTGCTTAGTCCTGTATCTGGTTGCAATTACAAGAGATAGTGGGTTTTGTTGGCTGCTTCTGGATCTTGTTTGGATGGTCGGGACAACTCTTGCCAGATGATCAATCGAATAGAGAAATGCATATATCTTTGTTTCCGAAGTTGGGCTCAGCTTGAGTCGATATTAGAAGATACCTATATCTTTAGAATCGAGCAGTCCCGAGACCAGAGATAACTCATGTCTACAATTTGGAAGATTTCTCAAAAAAACTAAAGAATTAGTAGAACTTTTGCGGATTGAGCCGTATAGTATTAGTAGAAAAACTAATTTATTAGTAATTGGAAGGACCTCACAAGTGGCTCGCACAAAATCGGCAACCCTTACCGAAGCGGAACTTCGACTCATGAATGTCGTCTGGGAAAAGGGAGAGGCGACGGTTAGCGAAGTGTGCCGCTCATTTAGAGGCAAGAAAGCTCCTGCCTACAATACCGTGCTCACTATCATGCGCATCCTGGAGAAGAAAGGTTATTTGGGGCACACCAAGAAAGGCCGAGCTCATGTCTATAGTCCGATGGTGGACCGTCAGCAGGCTCAACGCAGTGCGCTCGGACATATAGTAAGCAAGTTCTTTGATAACTCATCGGAACTGCTCGTTCAGAATATTATCGAGAACGAGGATATCACACCCGAAGAGTTGGAGCGGCTCAAGAAGATGATTGAAGAAAGTGAAGGGTGATTGCCATGGAATCTTTGTTTGGTGGAATTGTCTCGGTTGCTGGCAACTTTCTTCAATATGCGGTCAACAGCATCTGGTTGGGCGGTGCGGTGGCAGGCGCTGCGTGGGGCACATATAAAATAGTCGGTAGCCGCAGGATTATTTCAAAATATGCCGGATGGTGGATGGTGCTGTTGGTAGCTGTGGCGGCTCCGATGATAGCCGGAATCGCACCG
>DAOUUR010000140.1 GCA_030668045.1 bacterium | reverse complement strand
TCGAACCCACGACCTCCACGTTGCGAACGTGGCGCTCTCCCAACTGAGCTACTGCCCCAGTCGACACATATGTCTCATTCTCGTTATCGTCCGTTGAGTCCAGATCGTCACCATCCTGAACCTTACGGGAGATACAGGATAATATACGAAAAATCACTGACCAAGAGGTTTTTTGCCCTGAGTAATATTGATTACCACTGAGGCTCAGATTCTGAGTCCGGCAACGATCGAAAAAGCTCGATTGCGGATAGTCAGGGGCTGGAGTCTATACGCGTAATCGGAATCGTAGTGGTACAGTCCCTCGAGAAAAATCGCCACCCGACCAATCTGCAGTTCCTGCCCCAGACCAAAAGTCACGCCAAAGACCGAACTCTCAAAATCGGGGTAACGCCACTGGAATACCGTCTCACCGTGGTAGCTGACCTGTTTGTCAAAGCGCGGTCCGGCCAGAGCATAAAACCGATCCCAGGAAACTGGTAGTCGTGCTTTTAGCAGAAGGGAAACGGACACGTACCTGACATAGTTGCTGGACGGAACAATAGTCGGATCGCCATGATCGTTGGCAGTAAGTAGGTTGGCTTTCATCCCCTTAGTTATACAGGAAACTTCACCTCTGGCAAAAAACCCATCCGCGATTGCAACTTCTACCAATAGACCAAACTCAATATCATGGCGCCAGTCAAGTTTGAGATCGTCGATATCAGAGTAGTCATAATGTTGCCGGGAAGTCGTCACCCCCAGTTTGAGGCCTATGGAAGAACCCGCCAGCGGCGATCCAGCGACAAGCGCTGTGAGCAAGAACCATAGGATAAGCGTTTTTTTCATTGTTCGTCTGTTCCCATTGCTAGTAGGCTACTCCGAACCTGAGACCGATTATCGGGTTTGCATCAACATCGACCTCGCTGTTGCCACCATCAGTGTTGGTTACGGACAATTCAAGGATATAAGAATAATGCTTACTGGCCAAAAAGGCCGTCTCGACCAGCACTTTCCAAGTCGTATATTCGGTTGATTTCATGGGACGGAAATCGGCCAAATAGGCATACCCGATAGCAATCCCCGGTTTCACTGCTACCGAGCTGCCCCTGAGGTGCAGGACTCGCTTGACCCCAAGACTGATATCAATCATCCACTGACGATCACCGACAACATTAATATCCAGCAGATCAATCGCCGGACTGAGCAACAGCCGGTGCATAATCGGTATGTCATAGAAAACACCGGCATATAGCCCAATCTTGGTCGTGTAGTCGGTTGAATTCGGTTGCGGCTCCTTCCAATTCATCGAGAAATCAGTAGCCGCAATCCATCCCGCCTTGACGCCAAAGGCTCCCTTTTCGAGCCGCTTGTCCGCCGCGGTTGCTCCGGCCACACCAAATATCATGATAATGACCAACGGCAATGCAATTTTGTTCGTCAGGATATTTGTCCACATACTTCTCACCAGCAGTCACTTTCTCCGACCCAATATACTGAATAATCGGATAACTCAAAATATGATTCCGCCAACCGGCTTTTTGTACTATATTAGACGTCTATGAGCTATCTGGTGTTTGCCCGTAAGTACCGACCAATGCTGTTTGAGGATGTGGTCGCTCAGGAACATGTAACTACCACCCTGCAAAATGCAATCCGCAACGAACGGGTGGCCAGCGGCTATCTTTTCTGCGGCCCTCGTGGCACCGGTAAAACCACTACCGCCCGCATTCTGGCCAAGGCGCTCAATTGCGGCGAAGGTCCAACTCCGACCCCATGTGGCAAGTGCTCAAGCTGTACGGAGATCACCAGTGGCTCTTCATTGGACGTGCTGGAGATCGATGCGGCCTCCAATACAGGCGTTGATGATATCCGCTCACTGCGGGAAAATGTTCGCTACCTTCCGGCCTCAGGTCAAAAACGGGTTTACATCATTGATGAAATCCACCGTCTTTCCGGGGCTGCCTTCGATGCTCTGCTCAAGACTCTTGAAGAACCGCCTCCGCATGTCATTTTCATCTTTGCCACGACCGAACCGACAAAAGTGCCGGAGACAATTCTTTCGCGAACTCAGCGGTTTGACTTCAAACGTGTTTCCGCAATCGACCTCGCCCGTCATCTTGGTAATATCGCCGAGAAGGAGAAGATGATCGTCGAAGCTGGCGCCCTCAAGACAGTCGCGCGCAAGGCCGATGGATCGGTTCGTGACGCTCTGTCGTTGCTGGATCAGATCGCAGCGTACGCCGGTGAAAAGATAACCGAAGCTGATGTCATAGCGGCCCTTGGTCTGGTCGATTCCCAGTTGCTATTTGATTTTACCGCAGCCATCGCCGCTCGGGACAGCAAGACTGCGCTTGGACTGATCGACACAGCTTTCCAGGCTGGAGTCGATGTTAACGATTTTGTCGGTGAACTGATGGAGCATTTCCGACTTCTTATGGTCTTAAGAGCCGACCCCGAACTGGCCTCGCCGCTCGGCTTGACCGGTGATGACATGGCCAGGCTCACCGAACAGGCCGGATATTTTCAGATTGGCGACATCATCCGTTTGATGAAAATGGGCGCCGACCTCAACTACGATCTCAAAAGCGGTCTGGATCATCGCCTTGTACTGGAAGTGGCAGCTGTTAAGATGGCCGAGATGGAGGCGACTGTTCGGCTGCAGGAAGTCCTTACCGCCCTGAAAGACCCGACCGGCACAAATGGGCGTGGCGATCTATTCGGCCAATCAGAAAAAAAAAAGGATGACCGGCCGGTAGCGATTCGGTCCGATCAACCCGAAACCTCCGCGCCAGAGACTACCCCGGAAATTGCCGGCACCTCGCCAAGAACACTCAACCTGCCGATTATTAAGGCAGGGTGGGAGGCATTTCTAACAATTCTCAGAGAGAAAAGCCAGATGCTGGCCTCTCTGTTGAGCATGGGGAAAGTCCGAGGGTTTGAAAATAATACGATCAAAGCGGCTTTCGGCACAGCCGAGGCCACCAGTGTTCAGGTAATTGAAAAAAAGGAAAACTACAAGACGATCACCGACTGTCTCCGAGAACACTTTCGGGCCAATGTCGGTATAAGTTTCGATGTGGACGAATCGATTCGCAGCCCTCAACGCAGCAATCAGAACGGTACCATGTCCCGAGATCAGGTCGAGGACCTTGTTGAGAAATCGCCTCGACTGAAAAAGCTGATGGAGAAAGTTAACGGTGAAGTCATTGGTATGCGAAAAATCAAGTGACAAACGACATAGGAATTCAGGAGAAAACAATGAGTAAAGGTAATCTCGGAGGTATGATGAAGCAGGTCCAGCAGATGCAGACCAAGATGCAGCAGATGCAGGACGAACTGGCCAAGCTGGAAGTGGAAGGCACCGCCGGTGGCGGTATGGTCAAGGTTGTATCCAACGGTAAAAACGAAATCGTCTCCATTACAATCGATCCGGAAGTTGTCGATAAAGACGATATCGAAATGCTGCAGGACCTTATTGCCGCAGCGGTAAACCAGGCACGTCAGAAGGTGCAGGAAGTTCAGCAGGAACAGATGTCATCGATTACCGGTGGCCTCAATATTCCAGGCATGAATCTCCCCTTCTAAGGAATCAGGTAGAGACGATGTTCAAATCGGCGGCATCTATTGAGAAACTGGCTAATCGGCTGGCCCGTCTCCCGGGGATCGGGAGAAAGTCGG
Source organism: bacterium (assembly GCA_030668045.1). GTDB lineage: Bacteria > Zixibacteria > MSB-5A5 > GN15 > FEB-12 > DAOUUR01. Next base: position 2,920 of record DAOUUR010000140.1, on the reverse strand, counting down.
CCACACGCCTGGCCTTTCATATTCTGAAACTGTCACGAGAGGATGCCTGCGAACTGGCCGACTCTATCCGCGAGGTTAAAGACAAGGTCGGGTTTTGTTCAATCTGCAACAATATCTCCGAGAGCGATCCGTGCCGTATTTGTTCGGACCCGCAGAGAAAGCAGGATGTCATCTGTGTGGTCGAAGAAACTTCGGATGCGGCCGCTATGGACAAAGTCGAAGGCTTTGATGGTCTCTTCCACATTCTTGGCGGCTGCCTCTCGCCACTGGATGGGATCGGTCCCGATGATTTGAAAATTATGGGACTGATGACACGTCTGGAAAAAGGCGTTACCGAGGTAATCATAGCCACCAATCCGAATGTCGAAGGCGAGGCTACAGCCGTTTATCTGGCCCGGTTGCTTCGTCCGCTGGGTATCAAAGTCACTCGAATTGCACGGGGACTGCCGGTTGGCTCCGATCTGGAATACGCTGATTCGGCAACCCTGACCAGAGCCATGGAAGGGCGACAGGAGTACTGAGCACACTATGAACGAACAATTGGACAGAAGTTCCAGAGACACCTATTTTCTATTCGGCATCGCCGCTCTCGCTGTACTGGGACAGGTCGTTGGCCCTCGCCTCTTTGACAACTGCTGGGCTTTTCTCCATTGGCAACTATCACCACTCTGGTATCCAATCGTATGGATACTGGCCACCGCCGGACTGCTGGCTTTTTCAAATCAAATAACCACCGGGTTGGAGCGGGTGGCACAACTCAAACGATCCGGCATCGTCGCAGCGTTCGGATTGTTCGTTCTCTTTGTCCTTTTCCAGATCGACTCTATCATCGGTGGCGGAGGCAATCTACGAGTCGCCCAGATCGCACAGGCTGAGATAGTCATTCATCGTTACTTCGAGTTTGGCACTTCGTTGGTTGTATCTGCCCTCTACTACCTGATTGATCTTGTCGGAGTCGAAGGTCAACGCGCCGGTATGTACGCATGGAAAGCGCTGGCCTGGATCTGTTCGGCGCTATCAATCCTGGCCGCCGTGAACATCGCCCGCGAACTATCCCCCCAACGAATCGGACGCCTGCTCCTGTTTCTGATCCTGTTTCTGGGGCCACAGACAGTTCTCTATTTTGGGTTTGCCGGAGTGGAACCGGTTGTGGTTGCCTTTACCCTCTGGTTTGCGCTGCTGGCTCTCAGAATTGAGCGAGAATTTACTACCAACCGTCTGCTGGCAGTGTGGCTGCTGGTTATTGTCGCAGTGATTTTTCACTACACGCTTCTCTTTCTGCTACCGGGTGCCATATTCCTGACCATCCAGGGTCGGAGACGGAAGAGATCGAACGCTGCGCTCGGCGTTTCACTGGCGGGCCTGCTGGCTCTCGTTGTCGGATGCTATCTAGGGGCAACGAGTAACCTTGAGTTTTCCAGCTTTGTCCTTTTCCTGGGAGGCAAGAATCCACACGGAGACTACGGCCTCTTTTCGCCGCGTCACCTCGGAGACTACGCCCAGTTTCTGTTTGTTGCATTCCCTCAGTTGATTCTGATGCTTTACTGGATGATATTTAGACGCAAGTCTTCCGATCAATTTGGAACGACTACTCGATTGCTGATGCTACTGTCGGTATCGGGTATGACCATTTCTTTCATATTGGACCCGGTCAGTTCAATCGTACTGGATTCCCCTCGTCTGACCGCCTACCTCACACCGCTGGCCATCCTGTTGGGTCTGATGGTTGCCCGCTCCAAGGGGACGGAATCAACGGAAAATCGTCGACCGGTCGCGAGGCTGGCGATAGTCGCTGTCATGGTGCCACTGATGTTCCTACCGACTTACCTGCGTATCACAAACATAGACGCTCACGCCGCCGACTATTTCGAAAAGCACCATCCTTTCTACCGTACCGGTTGTCTGGCTTTCCGCGACGCCTATTTCTTAACGGGCGATTACTCCAGCGCCGACCGCTGGGAATGGCAGCTGCCAAAGAAGTCATCCGAGACGCTCATTATGAACGGCGTGGAAGTGATGATAGCTGAAGGTCATCTCGCCGAATCTACCGGTGAGCTTTATCGCATGCTTGTACAATTCCCATATTGGGCCAAACCCAAGGCTCTGCTGGCTGATTTGCTGATCAAACAACGTCAGTTTGACAGGGCAAAGAAATTGATCGACGAATGTCTACAGTTGGAACCATACAACAAAGGGCACCTCTCTCTGCTCTACACATGGTATCGCGACAAGCAGGACTACCAATCCGCCCTGAAGACTCTGGACCTGGCGTTGGAACTATTCCCTGACAACACCGAACTGCTTATCGACAAGATGATCGTCTTCTACCGTGTTGGCGACCGGAGCAAAGCTGATTCGCTGGCCAATCATCTGATCGACACCGACGCGACTATCGCTTATCCGTATTTTATCAGGGGACTGATACTGGAAGGAGCCGGAAACCTGACCGGTGCAATCTCCGACTATCAATCATTCATAAAACTCAACCCCGAAGAAGCGGATCTGTATAATCTGCAGGAAAAAATCGACTCGATCAGCGTTCGTGTTGGAATTCAATAGCAATCTTCGCGCACGATCATTGTGCGGTATCAGATAGTATCCGAATCGGTTGCCGCAACCTCAACCGGCATGCTCTACTCTTCCGCAGATTTCTGATTTGTCTTCAGGGGATCAGATAGTTCCTCTTGCTGAACAGTCCTACTGGATCGTTCAACCGGAACGAGAAGAGGTATCTCTTTGGTCGTGCTCGATTCCAAATTGGCAAACTTCCTTGCCGACGTTAGAACTCGTGATTCCAGTGACCCTACAGCCTTGTTATACGCATCAATAGATTTGTCTAAGTGAACTCCAACTGAACCAAAGTGCTCCGCTAACACTCGGATGCGATCGTATAATTCTTTGCCTAAATCACTTATTGCTT
>DAOUUR010000041.1 GCA_030668045.1 bacterium | reverse complement strand
CATCGACGTACTGATCAGGGCCAACTATGACATTTTTCTTCTCGTACGGTTCTATCTCAATCTCTTCGACACAGCGTTCTGCGATTGGCAGGTCGGTCAGGTCTCCTGATCGGTCGTTCTCGGCATCCCGGTCCGATGTTTCCTGCTGGAGCTGCCCTGGAACGAAACATTCCTGCTGAAAATCGTAGTACCATTCGTTGCCGGATGAGTCAACTGCTGTCACGCCCTCGTTTGACAGTATGATTTCGGTGAAGATTGTATCAGTTTCCAGTGGGGGGAGAGAATCGGGCTCGTCGGCTGCGATTGGCAGACATACAGCCAGGGCGACCCAAAAGACAAGGCCGGAGATTATAATCCTGTGGGTTGAGGCGAACCTCATGTCACACATCCTATGTGTTGCGCCACTTGTGGCTCAGGGGCCACATCGAATCAGAATAGAGAAACAGTCACGTCGCCGGATGTAGAGAGCAGGGAAATATCCGATCCTCCCGCACCAAACATCCCAACAACTTTCTTCCGATTCATCGCTTCAATGGCAATTGGCATTTCCGATTTAATGACGCCTGTTTCGGTCTCAATCTTCAGAACACCTGAAGCTGATGACGGAATCAGGAAATTTATTGTACCGCTCAAAGTTTCGACATAGTGATCGCGAGGACTATCCAGTTCTGTCTGAATCGTGACGTTACCGGTCTGGGTATTTAGATCAACTGCTCCGCGCACTTGGTTGATATAAATTTTGCCGGAAGTCGATTTGATTCTTATGTCGCCCTCGACCCATCGAAGATCAATATTACCGGTAGGTTGTCGCACGGTGATGGGGCCAAAGAGGAACTCGCCTCTGGTGGTGCCTGTGTTGTTGTCGACCGTTACGGCTCCTTCGATGTTGGCCAGGTCGATATCAGCTGCCATGCTGTTGATAGCGACAGAACTACCAAAGGGCAGCCGGATGATATAGTTGACGATCACGAGATTGGCCGATCCTCCCCCCAGGACTTTTTGCCAGAACGAAGGGCTCCGGCTGAGCATTGTCAGGTAGTTGGTTTCGACCGAGACTTTATTTTTGGAGGTGTTGACCTTGATCTCCACATGGTCGGCCATTTCTTCGGCTTCTCTTCGATTGGACGCTCTGACAATCTTGGTGGCCTCAATGATCAAATCGTCACTCTCGGAACCGGTGACGGTGATATGTCCTCGGGTGAGTTCAAGGGAAAATTCGACTGGACGCTCCAGAGGCACCACTTTCTGGTAGTCATAGGCGAACTCTTCGGCCTGAACTGTTCCACCGGCCAGAGCTATTGCGAAGAAGGTGGTAGCGAATATGTATTTGCAAATTCTCATTTTGGTCACAGTTTTCGCGGCCCTCAACCGTAGATCGACTTGAGCTTCTTTTTGAGAAGCTCGCGGGCCCTGAATATTCTTGCTTTTACCGTTCCTATGGGTATATCCAGTAAGTCGGCTATTTCCTCGTATGATTTATCGTCTTTGTGCCGGTAGATGATTACTTCCCGATATTTATCCGGTAGCGAGGAGATGGCTTCGTTGATATTGAGTTTCTGTTCTTTTGCTTCAAGGTCCCTTCCTGGGTGATAAGTATAGTCAGGGATTTCCAGTTCAACTTTTCCATCCTTTGTTTCCATCTCCCGGTCAAGCGAAAGCGCCTTGATTCGCTTCTTGCGCAGGTAGTCGATCGAACAATTGGCCGCTATCTTATACAGCCAGGTAGAGAACCGGTATTCGGATCGATAGCTTGCCAGCGAAGCAAACGCTTTCATGAACGTCTCCTGGACCAGGTCGGAGGCGACTTCGGAATCGTGAACAATCTTGAAAACGATATGGAAGATCGCCGTCTGATGCCTTTCCGCCAATTGACGGTAGGCTCGTTGGTCACCGTTGAGGGCTCGGGCAATCTGTGCTGTCTCAATGTCCTTCAAAGGGGCCAATCCTATGTTTTGGTTACGTTTAGAGCTGGCGCCGGTTTCACAAAACTGTGGGTATGATACGGAACCCGATTTCTCGTTACAAGAGAAAAGTCCGGGCAGTTTGTCTGTGGCTATCGAACATCTGCTCAGATATTGAACAAGCCCGACTTCTCGTGTGTGGTAGTGTTTTCAGGTGAGGTCAATAGTTGAACATTCTTTGAGATATTGGGGAGAGAAGGAGGGGGTTGGGTTTTGTAGGGCGTGGCGGTGGTCGTTAATATTCAGATAAGGAAGGAAACAATAATGCTGCTCTACGACTACCCGGAATACTATGAAGTAGCTTTCTCCTTCAGAAATATTCCGGACGAAGCTGGGTTCATTGATGCCTGCATCCAACAGTACTCCCAGGTACCGGTGCGGAGCATATTCGAGGTAGGTTGCGGTCCAGCTCCCCATGCCGGGGAATTGGTCAAGAAGGGCTACCGGTATGTAGGGCTTGATATCAACCGGACAATGCTGGATCATGCCCGTTACAAGTGGCGTCGTCTTGATCAGGCGGTTGAGCTGGTTGAAGGTGATATGGCCGGTTTTTCTTATAACAAACAAGTCGAGTTTGTATATGTAATGCTCGGTTCGCTGTATCTGAACGGAGCGACCGAGATGACGTCTCACTTTGACGCAATCTCCCGCATTCTCAAGCCGGGTGGTCTCTATTTTCTGGACTGGTGCATCCAACTGTCAGATTCTTTGAGCGAGGTGGCTACCAACAAGTACGCGATCGAGAGGGACGGTATCGCAGTTGAGTCTGAGTTCAATATTCGGCTGGTCGACAGTGACCGGCAGATGTATGAAGAAATCTGGTCGGTCAATGTTAACGATCACGGACGGCACAAGTCATTTGTGATGACAGAACGTAACCGCGCGATGTTCCCTGAGGAATTCCTCAAGTTCATAGCTGACCGTGATGACTTCGAGTTGGTCGGTTGGTGGCGTGACTGGGGTATGGACAAGTCGATTGATCCGCCCGATGAGTCGGAGCGGCCGGTTGTGCTTATTCGCAGAGTCCAATAGCGGGGCAGGTGTTCAGCCTAAATCTTGCGAGCCTTCTCAAGCAGTTTTGGATCAACTTTTAACCCTGAGATCTTCAGGGCCATCTTGTTGTACTCGAATTTGATAGTAGAATCGTCTTCATCTCGGTAGAAGTTTATCATCACGCCATAACGGGCAAAATCAGGATTGTCGCTGACAGTTAGAACATTGGTGCGGTTGGCTCTCTTCAGCACGCTGGCGAGGACCTCAAGATCCGGGGAAGGAATGTAGAGTATCCTGGCTTGTGATAGGTCGTTTCGGGGCGTAAAGGAGCGAATTACAACCGGCGGTTGATCGGCGGTTCGTTTTGCGACTATCGAGTCAAGCTTTTCAGTGATTGGAGAACTGCCGAATATAGCAATAACAGCGGTGTCGGAACCTCCGTCAGGCCACTCTACATTATCCAGCAGACTAATGATGAATCTGGCCTTGAAGGCGACATCGCTATCGGCCTCATCGGCGTAGCCGATAGTTACTGTCAGGATCAGTATCAGCGCTATGGTCAGCATGCTCTTCATGCGATTATCCCTTAGTTGATCGGTTATCTCCGATTTTGGTGCTATTGTTATGTGTCGGCAGTTTCGTGTCACTGTTTACGATTGTATAAAATATCAGCGCTATCTCTAATCTCAAACAAAAAAACACCCGGATTGAAGCTTGTTGAGAAACCTTTTGCACCGTTGTGTCGGGTCTTGATCCGTCCACGGTTCGCCGCGGCGGTGACTTGGCACGTAAATACATGTCAGGCAAGACCTACCGCAATCATGTATCTCTAATCTCTCACACAAAAGAACCCCCGCCCGGATTGGGCGGGGGCTGGTGTTCTTGCGATAGGACCGAATAAACGGTGGATGACTATTTCAAAAGTACCATCTTACGGTTGGCTGTGTACTGACCCGAAGCCAGACGATAGAAATAAATACCGCTGGCAACGGTCTGATTGCCGCCATCGCGACCGTCCCAATCAATTGTATGAACACCGGCCGACTTCTTTTCATCGACCAGCGTCGTGACCACCTGACCCAACAAATTGATCACATCAAGTTGGACATGACCGTCAGTTGGCAGAGCATAACGAATGGTCGTGGTGGGATTGAACGGATTGGGGAAGTTCTGATAGAGGGTGTAGTCATCCGGTAACGCCTCGCTGACTTCTTTGGAGGTGTACTCGCTCGTACCGATAATGAGTCGAGCCGAAATTACATCGTTTGGCAGAGCGATAGTCCGATTGTTGAGCAGGTCGATTGTCTGTCCGATATCAAGAATCAACCAGGCTTCCATATCAGGCGGGATATTGTCCAAACCGTTGATCGTTAGCTTCCGATTCTCGGCTTTGTATATGATAACCTGCCACTCGGCACCATCATCATACGGAGCCCGGAAATCGGCACACCGCAACGGTTGCTGATTTCCTGACAGTTCGAAAGAAAGCTGAGTGACATCGGGCGGCGGTGGGGGATCGTACTGATCATAGCAGTCGGGACCGTCGAGGGCACCGATGCGAACACCGGCAAAATTGGAACGATCAATCCCATCGTTGGCCTCGAGGCTTAACTCAATCTGCCACGAGGTTGCCGACGCGGCGATGGGCGGTGTCTCTTTGGACTGAATCGGCATAATGTCGGTTTCTTTATATGGCCAGAGCATATTGACGTCGGCCTTTTCGACATATATGAAGACACCGTTCCATCCGTAAATGACAGTTGTAGCCGCAAAGCCTCCGTTATAGGCGAAGGGTTCGGGATAGACGACCGTGGCATCATCGGAATCAACAATGTTTCCGTTGTCATCGAACTTGATATCAGTCCAGGTGATATCGAACGGGAAGGGGTTGGCCACCTGGTTCCAGCCCGGTTCGAGTTCATACGGCGTGCGGAAGTACTGTACGCCGGCATCCTCAAAGTTGGGCATCTGGCAGGTTCCGGCGGCGCCATATCTTTTCGATCCGCGGGCAATCAGCCAGTAACCCTGACCCGGCTGAACCAGAGTTTGTCCGGGAAATTCGGCTACCTGATCTTCAGCGGTAACATACATGCCCATCCGCCACTCGGTCTTGTCATAGGCGCCGAGGTCGTCCTCGAAGACAGTGGAGATACGGCGGTCGCCGGTGATTTCAACCGGAACACCGACAATACGGAAGCGGGCGTTTGGAAGGGTTGCGGGACATTGTCCCTGGGCATTGGTGAACTCGGTTATGAACTGATATGGCTCGACCGGATTACCCAGAAAAACAGTACGCGTTCCGCGAGTCATCTCGAAGTAGTATTCCATTGCACGCACGTTGAGCTGGTCGGCCGAGACAATGTAGCGCATCGTGTCGTCAACACCGCCGGTCATTGCTGCCTGTGAATAGGCAGATTGACCACCATAGCGGAAGTGAAATGTGCCAGTGACGTCATCGGTTCCCCCCTGAACGGCCACCTTAACCGTCCGCTGGGCAATTGGGACAGTAACGATGGGGGGAAGAATAGGCTGGAACGTGATATCTTCACCGCCGGCGATGGCAATAATGCCGCCGCTCAGAGCGTAGGAATCGCTTGCGCTCATTCCAGTGGCGGGAAGCGGGACATTACCGCTTAGCGCATAACTGTCGCTTGAGGATGTGCCGCCACCACAGACCAGTCCGCCGGTAACCAGACCGTAGGACTCACTGGTAGCCTGAGACCATACGACAGTGGGCAAGACTAACAGAGCGCAAACCGACAGCAGGATCATTCTTATATATTTATTCATAACGTATGCCTGTCCTCTCTTTTTCTTTGGTAAACCATTTCATCAGAGAACCCTCAAGTTTTTTCTTTAAGGTTTGTACGTTACGAATTGGAAACCACCAGCTTGGACGGCAGTCCCTGCTGTATTGTTGAAAGTAATCAGCATCTTCCCCCCAGAGCTGCCTACCTGCGCCGTGAGGGCGCCAGACCATGGTGTAACGACGGTGACATATGTGTTGTAATAGTAGCTATGCCCCGTAATCATAATTTCATACCGAGTGTTGACCGCATTCCAGAAGCAGGAGATGTTTCCGGAGCTAGCTCCCACGGTCCCGGAGGTAGAAATCCAGCCCATGGCGATGGGTAGCAGCGCCTTTATGTCGGTAGCGAGTTTGGTCGATGTCACAGCACCTGAGGCAATGTCCGTTGAGCCTACGCCGCCGGTGGCAATCTTGTCAGTGGTGACAGCACCCGAGGCAATGTCTGATACGGTTACACCTCCGGTGGCGATCTTCGAGGTAGTGACAGCGTTGTAATCGAGCTTGACACCATCTATCGAGCCGTCCGGCACAGTGGTAGCAAGTCCAGCCTTTTCTGCGCTGTAGGCGTAGGCGGTCGATGTAATCAACTGGCGGGGTGACATCTCCGTATCGGCGCCAAACTTGAGTCCAAGATAACGTTTGGAACCGTTGAGGACAGTAGCAAGGCTTGCGGTGCCGCCGAGCTCGATAGTAAAAATACCGCCTTCACTTGGGGTGATACTGTGTGTTTCCGACCAGATGGCCAATCCCCCCTGATCATCGCTGTACAGTCCAAACACTACACTGGTGGCAGTGGTTATAGGGTCGCCATTGGTTATGTTTACGAGTTTGCCTTGATACGTTATCGTGCTTGGGGCCTGGGCGGCAATGCTGCCGACGACGAATGAACTCAGCAACAGGGCGGCAAATAGTGAGATGATAGTTTTGTTTCGCATCCTCTCAGTCCTTTCTCGTTTATATATCATGTTTCACTCATTATCGAGATTACGGTCAGTTCTTAGCGTGTTGGTGTGCCGGGGAATCCGGGTAAAGTGGGATCTTCGGGTGGAGGGTCTTCACTACCACCACCGGCAGCTACCACCACGATGGCAACAACACCGACACCAAGACCGATCGCCCACCATTTCTTGTACCAGGGCTTGCCGTCGGACGAAATGGACGGCAGTTCTGTGTCCGGTATTTTATCAACAGCGGCTGCCTTGGTCTCGTCCTGCTTGGCGACCAACTCCCGGGCCTGTTCCATCATGGACAGGAACTCAGGAGACTTAATATCAACATCACCTTTCCATGTCCGGAAGGCCTTGAAAGCCTCAACGAATTGTTCTGTGACCTTGCGGCTCTTCTCGCCATCATCACGCATCATAGCGTAATAGACGGAAGCCAACAGGACATGAGCATCGGCGCGGTCTTTCAATTCAAGCGACTGATCGGCCAGCAGAAGGTTGAGCTCTTCCTCGGCGCAGGGGTAATTAGTGATCTTGAAATTCTTGCGCGCGTTTTCGACTGAGGGGTTAGCTGCGTCGTAACCGCAATTGGCGACCTGAGCGCATAGTAATTCGGGGAGAATCAAGGTTATCGCAAAGACCAGCATAGTTACGCACGCAGTGGTTTTACGATACGATCGCATCCTTTTCATATTGCCTCCTTCATTGCGAGACTATTGTTCTGACCAGTAGAGAAGCAGGGGTATTACGGTGGTACCCTCACCCTCAACTGTTTCGAAAGTCATTCGTCCACTGTTTCCGTTTAGCACTATATGTTTACCACCACCAAAGGGGAACGTAACCATGGAGTCAATGGCGATAGTTGTATTGGCGTCGCTATTGAGAGCAAAGATGGAAGCTTCAAGCTGCCATTCACCACTCAACCGAACCAGATCAAAGACCGGGTAACTATTGAAGCGTCGTTTGCGGGTATTGAACGACAATTCCAGCATATGTTCATCGGTGGGTGGGTTCAGGGCAAGACGCAGGTCAATTGAATCTGTCCGAGCGAAAGTCTCCAGCAGGTCCATCGTGATATGGGTGGTGTCACGGTTGACCGTTACGATTCGTGAGAGGATCGGGTAGTCGGGATCGAGAACTTCGGCAGTGTGGCGACCTTTAGTTGTCTTAATGTACGTATTGGGCATTATCTCCCGGCCGTCAAAGAACAGGCTGATCACGCCGGCTGGAATTGTTCGTATGTACATCTGCGGTGGCGGGGGAGGAGGAGGTGGTTCTTCGGGCTCGGGTTGTTCGGTCGGCTTTTTTGTCACCGGAGGTATGGTTGTCGCAGGTGTTGTTGTTGGCTTGGCAATGGTGTCTTGTAGTCCTGCTGGCAAGCTGTCAGGTGCCGCTTTGGCAATCAGGGTGGAGCTATCGACCGCAGGAGTGGTAGCCGCCGGGAGTTGTTCGGCCTGTTGTTCGGTAGTAACAACCCTCGCCCAGTTATCTTCCAGCCAGGTGCCAAAGTATCCCTGCCACTGGAGCACCGCCGCCGCGGCGATTGCTACAAACGCGATTGTCAGAATGATCGGCGTCTTGCGTTTCTTCTCGACAACATAAGCCTGTTCAAGTTTAGCGACATCATCGGCCAACTGGCGGACGCCCTTGTAACGTTTACTGGGGTCCGGGTGAGTAGCCTTCTTGAGAATCTGAACCAGTTCAGGGGTCAGTCTTTCGGCGGCCACCCCGCCCCATTCGCTGATGTCGGGATTGGTTGGGTTGCGGTAGGGCATGGTATTGGTGCAGAAAGTGAAGAGGGTCACGCCCATCTCATAGACATCGGAGAGGAACGGGTTGTAGTCCATGTCGCCCTGTTGGCGTTCCGGTGCGGCGAACATTGGAGTCAATGCCTGATAGCCGGTTCTGGTGGCGGCACCGCCCATCTCTTTGGCGATACCAAAGTCGATCAGGTAGGCGCGGTTGTTGGTGTCCACCATTATATTGCCCGGTTTGATATCTCGATGCGCAATCTTGCGCTCATGAGCGTATGCCAGCGCATCGGTCATTGACTTGGCGACGTTCAGGAATAGTGAGTCGTTGAGCGGTCCCGATTCCTTGAGGATTTCAGCTGTATCTTTACCGTCGATATAGGCCACCACCAGAGCGCCTTCTTCGTCAAGAAAATCGATTACGCGGCAGATGTTGGGATGGTCGAGTCGACAGAGGATTTTGGCTTCTTTGGAGAACTTGTCGCGAGCCTGAACCCGCTTGAAGAACTTGAGGACGAGGCGTTGTTCGGTGAGGTTGACATTGAAAGCGTCGTAAACCTCGCCGAATCCCCCCCCTCCCAGATGTGCCCGAACCTTGTACTTACCACCGATTACCCACCCGATAATGCCGAGTGGATCGGCGGGTTTGTTGCCGGGTTGTGAGCCGTCGTCGGTGAATTGATCGGTATCGTCTGACATTATCCCTACCAGTTGCTATGCGATCCTTGCGCAATGCTATCTCTATAGCATTAGACAGTTTCCAAAATCTCCAACTTGAATGCGACAGCCAATCTAACGCAATTTAATTCGCTTGTAAATGTTTTTTATAGGGGTGGGCTGAGGGCTTGGGAATTAAGAGCCGATCTAAATAGCCGTTGATTTTAGGAAAGTTTACTACAACAAGGCGTATCATTTGTAGAGATAGGCTCATAATCCGAAGGCAGGGGGGGAGTTTTCAAAGTAGGGAGTTATTCGCTTGATTACTGGCAGCCTATGCTGAAAACGATAACCTTTCAAGCGATCCTGACAATTACCATAGCAAGACTACCGTCCAGAGTAGTACTATATCTGGGAGTAGGACATAATTACCTTTTGATTTGACGAGATTTGCCTTATATTAAATCCAGAGCATCGGGGTAAGGTCACAGCTAAATGAAATCAAGATTTGCGATATTCGGATTGACGGTAATAATCATCTGGGGTTCGATTATTCAATGCACTGGCGAAAATCCGGTAGCCAGCAATGATGCCACAACAGCGGGTCGTTCCTGGTATCAACAAAATCCTCTGCCAACTTCTAATACTCTCCGGGATATTGAATTCATAGGAGACCGGGAAGCCTGGGCCGTGAGTAATGCGGCGACTATTCTTCATACGTTGGATGGAGGACTGACCTGGAATGAAGCACATGCGTTCCCCGCCAACGCCGAGAACCTCTGTTTCATCGACGATCAAAACGGATGGGCTGTTGGGGAGAATGGCATGATAATGCACACCAACGATGGTGGTCGCTCCTGGAGAGAACAGAATTCGGGCATAGACTCAAGATTGACGGCCACTTCGTTTATTGATCATAAGCGGGGCTGGGCGGTTGGCATCTGGGGCGTGATACTCAGCACCAGTGATGGCGGCAGAACATGGTATCGTCAGAGAGAAGATAGCTCATCGCATCTTAAGGATATCTTGTTTATTGATGAAGATAAGGGATGGGCGGTTGGAGTGTCATGGACAATGCCGAGCGGTGCGGAGTTGCTCTACACTGACGATGGCGGTCGCAATTGGACGCAGATCGACGCTGGAATTCCATCCGACCTGGGTGAATCGTACCAATTTGTTACGGCCGATCTTTGGTCCATTGCCGCCGCTTCTCACGAAGTTATCACCATCGTTGGTGAATCTAACCAATGGACTCTTATCGGCGGGATTCGTTTACACACTGAAGATGGTGGGGAAACCTGGGCTGTGGAGTTTACTGACGTATCACACTATGATGTCGAATTCATTGATGAAAGGTTGGGTTTCATAGCGGGATATGCCGGGATAATAAACTCAACTAT
>DAOUUR010000609.1 GCA_030668045.1 bacterium | reverse complement strand
GGCCCTCCTCCTCCAAACCCTGAAAACTATAGGGCGACGTACGCGGCTTGTAGGCACCACCTCGGAAGACCTTCCCCCCGGCCTTGGCAATCTGCTCAGCAACAATCATACACTGATCGCGGCTTTCCACCGCACATGGTCCGGCAATAACAACCAGTTCCGGACCACCGACCGTAACCCCGCCGATATCAATGACTGATGATTCGGGGTAGAACTCACGACTGACAAGCTTGAACGGCTGGGTAACGTGAATGATATCGCGAACACCGCCGAGACTAAAAATGCGATCCGAGTCAATCTGCGCCTTGTTACCGGTTACACCGATAGCGGTTCGCTGCGCACCGGGCATGGAGTGGGCATTCAAACCCATTTTCTCGATCTCTTTGCATACTTTCTGCACCATCTCACTGGTGGCACTTGTCTCCATTACTATGAGCATCAGCTACTCCTGCTTTGGGTCGCGAAATTGTTCAGGGTGACCTTGTTTGCGTAAATCATACAACCGGGATTCACTCTACATTTGCTCCGGTGCCTTGATGCCGAGCAAGTAGAGTCCCTCCTCAATAGTTACTTGCACTGCCTTCACCAGCGCGATCCGGGCCTTCGTCAACTCTGGTTGGTCTTCGCCTATTATCCGGTCGATCCGTCCTTCGGAATCCTTTCGTTGATAAACCGAATTGAACGCTGCCGACAATCTCAACAAATATGAGGCGACAATGAACGGCTCGTAGTTGGACGCTGCGGTCCGAACGGTCATTGGGAAATCGGCCAGTAGTTCAACGACGCGGGCTTCCTCCTCGTTGTCAAGCAGCTTGTAGTCGATATCGGGTAAAGCCTCGATCCCTGACTTTTTCAAAAGCGAACAGAGGCGCGCATGCGTGTACTGCAAGTATGGGCCGGTCTCGCCATCGAAATTGAGGACACTCTCCCAAGTGAAGTTGACATCCTTCTGCCGCCGGACAGAGAACTGTGAGAAAACAATTGCCCCCACGCCGACAGCGAGCGCTGTTTGATCAATGTCTGCCAGATCGGGATTCTTCTCGGCCATAATTTTCTTAACCAGTTCGACCGCCTTGCTGAGCACATCTTCCAGATAGATAACCTGGCCGCGACGCGTTGACATCACCTTGTCGCCAAATTTTATCCAGCCAAAATCAATATGTTTAGCCTTGCCGGTCATACGATCTTCAGTCGGAATCTTCTCGGCCTCTTCCATCATGTCGATCACTTTGAAGACCTGCTTGAAATGGTCGGACTGAGATACCGCGACCACGTACAACGATTGCTCGAATCGGAACTTCTCCCACCGATGAACCATCCCGGCGATATCACGGGTAGCGTATAGCGTAGCACCGTCCGCCTTCTTAAGCAAACATGGGGGAAGCTGCGGGTCGTGGAGGTCAACAATGAGAGCGCCGTCGGAGATCGATGATAACCCGTCATCGCCAAGTCTCTTCACAACCTGTTCCATCACCTCGTTCATGTCCGACTCGCCAATCCAGAGATCAAAATCAATCCACATCAAAGCATAGACACGTTTGAACTCAATAATCGAACGGTCGGAGAAATCTTTCCAGAGTTGTGTAACCTCCGGATCGCCAGCTTCAAGCAGACGGAACGCCTCGCGGGCCTCGTCGT
>DAOUUR010000607.1 GCA_030668045.1 bacterium | reverse complement strand
GCGGGCGAAGAGTTGACGGTGGTCAGCCGGCAGCGAATCCCAGTCCTTGATGTCTTCCGGCTTCTCCGCCAGTTTGGTACCGGCGGGGATGACCCCCATCTGTCTCTGGCGCTCGGTCGTCTCCTGCCGAGTCTGGTCCCAACCCTTGTCGAACTGCCCCTTGTACTTGTCGGCCCACACCTTAGGCACGTGGTGCGGAGCATGGACGGCGCCGGTTGCGTAGTATACGAAGAAGGGCTTGTCCGGCGTCATCGACTGTTGGGCCTTCACCCAGTTGATCGTCTCGTCGGTCATGTCCTCGGTGAAGTGATAGCCTTCCATATTCGGAGGGGTAACCCTAGTGGTGCCATCATAGATCAGAGGGTACCACTGATCCGTTTCACCTCCGATGAAACCGTAAAACTTGTCGAAACCCGAGCTGGTAGGCCAGCGATCAAAGGGACCCGACACACTGGTTTCCCAGACAGCTGTCTCATGCCACTTGCCAAATGCACCGGTGCTGTACCCGTTGAGTCGCAGCATCTCGGCCAACGGCGCTACGCTGTTCGGAACCTGCCCGGTGTTCCCCGGGAACCCGGTCGAGGACTCCATAATTGACCCGGTGTTGGTGGTGTGATGGTTTCGACCGGTTTTCAGAGCGTTCCGGGTCGGTGAGCACAGCGCGGTGGTGTGGAAGTTGGTATAGCGCAGGCCCTGTTTGGCCATCTGGTCCAACGTCGGCGTTTGAATTGGCCCGCCAAAGGTAGTCGGTCCGCCGAAACCGATGTCTTAGATCAGCTCGATCACGATGTTCGGCGCCTTTTCGGGGGCCTTGACCTCAAAACGCGGCGGCGCTTTGGCGTTGCGCGCGTCTAGCTCGCTATAGGTTGGTCTCTTCGGTTCTTGTATCGGAAGAACCGTTCGATCAGGCTTTTCCTGCGCGAAAGCTCCTACGATCGACGCGGCCAGTAGCACCGCGGCTGCACAGATTGCTTTGATGATCGATTGAGACATGATTGTTCCCTTTGCAACTGCGCTACCAGTCAATTGGTTCAGCTGACATTCACCAGATGACCGGCTTCGTTGGGCTGATAAGGTTACACACCCTCGGTTCTATTGAATATCTCCAGAAGGCAATTGTCCGGCATTGTCAGAGCAAATCGGCTTGAGCCGGGCTGGGGACATCCCTAGCCTCCGGCGATGCGCAATCCCTTCCGTTATTTCAATAGCTCGCCCGAGGTAATCCGCCTCGTGGTGATGATGTATATCCGCTATCCGCTGTCGCTGCGGCAGGTCGAGGATATTTTGTTCGAGCGGGGCATCGACATTTGCCACGAGACGATACGGTTCTGGTGGAACCGTTTCGGTCCGATGTTCGCCAACGAGATCAGAAAACATCGCATTCAGACTCGATCGTATTCGCAATGGCGTTGGCACTTGGACGAAGTCTTCGTGCGGATCAATGGCGAGACGCATTATCTGTGGCGCGCGGTAGATCACGAAGGCGAGGTACTGGAGGTCTTTGCTACGAAGCGCCGGGATCGCAAGGCGGCACTGAAGTTTCTCAAGAGGATGATGAAACGCTATGGCCGGCCTGTTCGATCGTGACTGACCGGCTTCGCTCCTACGGTGCGGCGATGAAAGTAATCGGAAACGTCGCCAACCAGGAGTGTGGTCGTTGGCTCAACAATCGGGCT
>DAOUUR010000405.1 GCA_030668045.1 bacterium | reverse complement strand
CAAACGGTATAGGGTTTCCCCTGCCTTATGGACCACAAGTATCCCTTCATTTTCACAGTTTTCCCACTCGCCTACGTCGATCGTCGACGGGTCAAGATACCCCAAGTTAACCCGCTCGCATCGATCACGAGTGATGCCGGAAGCAAGTGTAACCTTGATACGTGGACGTTCCACACCGCTTTCCACATCAAAATCACCCATGCCACGAAGATGGGTGGAGTGAGCCAACACGCCCCAGGGGTAATCCTTGAATCGATCCCATTGTTTGACGAAATAATCACGTACGTGATAACCGACTTGGTCGATGATCCCTCCGTGCGTGTAAGAGATCTCGGTGATGTGAGGCGCATAGATGACAACCTCGCCGCCGTCGGCGATGATCGGCTCCAGCTTGTACATCCCTTTGGCCGCGGTCCAGAGATCGTCGTATATTTCGGGCACGATCGACAACACGCGCTTGAAAGGTTTATCCACGTAAAGGATGTGACGACGGGCGGAGAGCGCGGCCGCTTGTTCCCAGGCTATCTTTGGAGGACCGATAAATAGACCCGCGAGTCCGTCGTGTGTGACCACCAGAGCGAAGCATAGTGAAGGGACATTAATGAAGGAAACTGCCCGGTCGATCACGGCACGGATGGGCGTGTGAGGCGTACCAATAATGCGTTTGCTGGTAATGAGCGCCCCCAACCAGTGAGTGAAGTTGATCACCTCTGGGCCGCTGATGCCAGGGAAGAAATACTTGTTCCCACCGGAAAAACCCGCTACTTCGTGTGGGAAGACCGGCCCCACAATAATTACCTGATCGTAGTCAAACACCATCCGGTTAATAGTGACTTCCACCTCTAGCGAAAGCATGCTGTCGGTAAGATGTTCAATCTCTTCTGCCGGGAGGGTACCGATTTCGACGAGGGTATCCGATGAATCCCAGTCATGGTTGAAAATTTGAACCCCGGCGTATGTCGTCTCTCGCTCCTGAGGCGAAACCCCTACTAATTTGTTAAGCGCCTCCTCGCTCATCGGTGGGTGTGTCCCCAAAGCTACCAGGTAGTCCAGCGCTTTCACATGCCCCCAGAGCAATTCATGGAATAAGCGGAAGAAGAGCGGGATCGGAGCCGTTCGGGTACTGTCGGGGATGATGATAAGCACCTTCTTGCCGTCGAGGTCGACCTTTGCGAGCGCTTCGGACATGAGCGGGCGAATCTCGGATTCCGTAAGGTAACCTTCGTTGTACCCTTTTCCAACCCAATCATGACCGCTCATTTCGATACCTTTGCTTTCTGTGCAGACCTATCAAATTCAACCGAACCAGAATATAACCAAGCGCAATCTGTGGCCGAAAGAGCCAAATTTCAACTCAAGAGACACGTTTTTCCTCTCTGTGGATTCAGTCTAGACACCGCTAAAAGCCGAGAAACCTCCGTCAACCGGCACGACCACGCCGGTCACGAACGACGATGCCGGCGAGAGCAGCCAGAGCAATGTACCCAACAGGTCCTCCGGATCTCCGAAGCGATCCATGGGTGTATGTTTGAGAATGGTACGGCCGCGATCGGTCAATTCCCCCGAATCTGCGTCGGTCAGGAGGAAGCGATTCTGCTCGGTCAGGAAAAAGCCCGGTGCGATAGCGTTGACCCGAATACGCGGTGAGTGTTCCTGCGCCATATGTACTGCCAGCCAACGGGTGAAGTTACTCACACCGGACTTCGCTGCCGAATAAGCCGGGATGCGCGTCAAAGGACGGAAGGCGTTCATCGAGGAGAGGTTCACGATCACACCCTCCCCAAGCTCGGCCATGCCTCGGCCAAAAACTTGGCTCGATAGGAACGTGCCCAACAGGTTGAGATCGAAGACGAACCGCAGCGCTTCCTCGGGCAAATCGAAGAAGGGCAATTCTTCGCTTGTTGTGGCTTTCAAGTTGTTGCCACCAGCGGCGTTAATCAACATGTGAACGCTGCTGTTGAATTCGGTTTGGATGACCTCCTCCGCTTTGTGCATTGTGTCGGGTTTCAGGACGTCGGCATAGACGACGATGGCCTTCCCGGGTCCTCCTTCGAAGCGGTCGATCAGGCGGTCCGCAAGTTCCGGTGCCCGGTCGAGAATGGCCACATTTGCGCAGCAGCCCACGAGCGCACATGCCATCTCGCCGCCGATGATCCCCGCCCCACCGGTAATGACGGCTGTTCGATCGCTGAAGTCATACAGTTTCGTCAGTTCTTTAAGGTCCATATCGATTCTCGTCTTACGTGAATGGCTCCAGATGCCTTACGAAATGGGTTTCCAACACCTGGCAGTAAGCTTCCTCATGCGCGACCAACGCCTCTTTTATCGGATCTCCAAGTTGCGATAGCGCTGAACCAAAGGTCACATGCAGCATCTCACGGGCGTCGAATTGATCCAACACGGCAAGTAATTCCTCGTCACCTAGATTTTCAATTTGTGGTGCCCGGGACGGCTCAGCAGAGACGTGATATGTCGCTCGGTCCTGCTCATAGAGCTCAAACGCAACTTTGTAGATGTCGCGGAATAACGCCGGTTTAACACTCGCTATCGTCCGCACCGCCTCCAAGTAGCTGGTGCCGGCCGTTTTAAGGTGAACCATCCCCGCTGTCTGCCGGGCGAAGATGGGGTAAATGCTGAATTTATCGGAACCGGAATGCAGGCTGAGTTTGTACGGCCCAAGAGTGCGGGCGACGGCGGCATGCTGAGCCAGGTCAGCCTCCAATGCATCCAAATCGCCAATATAATCCACCCCCTTCTCAAATCGTCCGATATACCGCGGCGCCAAACTGACCCATTCGACCCCCAGCCGTTTCAGTTCGCTGGAGATGAAGTAGTGTTCCAGGGCGCTGGTTGGTGTTTCGGTCTCGTCCACGGAAATTTCGAGTTCGAAGTCGTCTGTCTGAGCCACGAGATGGCGATACATT
>DAOUUR010000529.1 GCA_030668045.1 bacterium | reverse complement strand
ATCGGAATAGACTGTCATATTTCAAGTTTAGATTTCGCGGTGGTCAATGAAAAAGGAACGATCAGTAAAAGATCGAAAGTGAATACAAGTGTTAAGGGATTTATGGAGTTTGTAAAAAGCATACCTAAGCCCAGAAAATTGTTCATTGAAGAAGGTGAGCTGGCGAGCTGGATGCTGGAGACGAGCATAAAGTTTGGAGAGAAGTTAATTATTACGGCTACCAGGCACCCATCAGGTTCAAGGCCGAGGAAAGAAAAAAATATGATCGACGGTTGCGTAGCGAAGAGACCTTCAATATCTCGTAGCGAAGCAACCATCCTTTTTTCTTTACGGCCCCTGGTCCAATAATTGGACCCCAGAAAAACATCGGTACCTTGCTATGTCCAATGGGTACCATGATCAAAACAATGAAGATCATCAACATTATTAGAGGTAATAAAATGGGAAACACTCAGGGATTTATGCCGAAGAGAATATTCGTAACTTTAGGAGCTTTTGCACTCCTTTTAGTATCTATATCACCTCTAGCAGCTCAAGACTCTGCGAATGATCACGCCGGCGCGGCAGCTGCGGCAAACAACCCCCTCGCCAACATGACCTCATTCCAACTCCAGGACTATTACGCTCCCGACCTTTATGGGCTCCCTGACGAGTCCTCGAACACTGCCTGGCTGCGGTTTATCCACCCGTTCGGCAAGGTGCTGCTACGCGCATCGTTGCCCTTATCGACGCTGCCCACCGGTGCAAATGAAAGCGTCAGTGGCCTCGGCGATTTGAGTGTCTTTGCAGCCTACCTGATGACCGACCCTAGCGCTCCGCAACAGTACGGTGTCGGGCCTCTGGTCGTAGCGCCAACCTCCACAAACGATGCCCTCGGCGTTGACGGGTGGCAGGCGGGGGCGGCTGGAATCTACTTCAACCTCTCGTCGCCGCTTATCCAGTGGGGCGGCCTGGCCACCTGGCAGACCGATGTCAGCGGTGACGAAGACACGAACCTCCTTATTGTCCAGCCGCTGCTTTTCTTACAGATGGGCAAGGGGGCTTACCTGCGGAGTTCCGGTGCCATGACCTTCGATATTGAGAGCGACGACTATTACGTCCCTGTGGGCATCGGCATCGGCAAGGTCATCAAGAGCGGCCGCAGCGTTTGGAATATGTTCTTCGAACCGCAGTTCACGATCCTCCATGAAGGTGACGGGTATCCGGCGTTCCAGATTTTTGCGGGCATTCAGCTACAGCTTCTGGCCAAACCTTAAAAAATTCTTCAAAGAGGTGTAAATATGGGAGTGAGAATCACATTCAAATCAGTAAGGTTTCTTTGTCAGAGCCTTAATGTGTTGGGAATGACCATCCTGGCGGCTTCTGCCAATAATTTAGAGCCTCCGTAGGTAATTAATACCTCCGGAGGCTTTTGTCTTTTATAAGGTGTTGATCTGTGTGCTTACTCAAACAACAGGAGGTGGAATATGAAAAAGAATAACAACACGATACGTTCACTTTTAACAGTATTTCTTTTAACGGCATTTCTCTCAACCATGCCATTCAGCGTATTGGCTATTGAAAAATTCGTGCCATCCGGTAGTAATTCGTTCATGTATCCCGGTGAACCGGTCCCCAAGGATGAGATGCGAGTCACCATTTTCGGGTCCGGTTATGGCTATGTTCGAGGAAATCAGGCTGATCAGAGCATCTACGTTGAGCTCGGCAATGGCGACACATTCGTGTTCGATTTGGGCGAGGGATCTGAGGCCAATTATATGGCGATGCAGGTCCCTTACTCGAAGATGACCAACCTGTTCGTCACCCACCATCACATGGATCACCTTGGTTCTCTACCGCACTTATATGCTTTCGGCCCCAGCGCCGACCGTTGGACGCCCATGAACATCTACGGACCGTCAGGGGCCACGCCGGAGTTGGGCACCCAGTACATGGTCGATGGCCTGAAGCGGTTCACAAACTGGCATGTGACGAGCTTCGACGGAATCGCCGTGCCGGAATCCGATGGCTACCAAGTCGAGGTGCACGAGTTCGACTACAAGCTCAACCCGGGTATCGCCTACGACAAGAACGGCGTTGTGGTTCAGCACTTTCCGGTCGCCCATAGCATTGACGGTGGGGTCGCCTACAGACTGGAGTGGAACGGCCTT
>DAOUUR010000076.1 GCA_030668045.1 bacterium | reverse complement strand
TTCTTTGTGGCCGGTATTAGGATTGGACACATATGAACCGGCTTTGATAGTACCGGAATAAACCCTTATATAGCCGAGACGACCAACATATCGGTCGGTCGCAATCTTGAAAGTAAGAGCGGCCGCCGGTTCGTCGGGGTTAGGTTTACGCTCAATTATTCTGGACGGCTTCTTGGGATCGTGCCCCTGCACGGGCGGCATATCAAGCGGGGAAGGCAGGAAATCGATAACACAATCCAGCAATTTCTGAACGCCCTTGTTCTTAAAAGAGGAACCGCAGAGAACAGGGACCATATCGTTGTTAATAGTGGCTTTGCGAACAGCTTCATGAATTTTTGCGGGGTCCAGTTCTTCATCATTAAGGAACTGCTCGAGAAGGTGGTCGTCGTGGTCGGCAACCGCCTCGAGCAATTTCTCTCGATATTCATTCGTCATCGCAAGCATATCTTCCGGTACCGGAAGATCATCGTAGGTAGTTCCGTTGGAGTCCTCGTGGAAGACACGAAATTTCATGGACACTAAGTCTATGATGCCGCCAAACAATTCGCCTTCGCCGGCGGGAAGTGTAATAGCCACACATTTTGTGGCGAAATGCTCATTCATGGCATCAAGGGTAGTGACAAATGAAGCACCGGTTCGATCCATCTTGTTGATGAAAGCGATCCGAGGAACACGATACTTGTCTGCCTGACGCCAGACCGTTTCCGACTGTGGCTCAACACCACCAACGGCGCAGAAAAGAGCAACGGCTCCATCCAGAACCCGTAGTGATCGCTCCACTTCGACGGTGAAATCAACGTGACCGGGAGTATCGATGATATTGATGGTATGGTCACGCCAGAAACAGGTAGTAGCGGCAGAAGTAATAGTGATACCACGTTCCTTTTCCTGATCCATCCAGTCCATAGTAGCGGCGCCGTCATGCACTTCACCCATCCGGTGCGTCTTCCCGGTATAAAAGAGAATCCGCTCGGTGGTGGTAGTCTTACCGGCGTCAATATGAGCCATAATTCCGATATTTCTAATCTTATTTAATGGCATGGTTTAAACGCAAAAAATCCCTGACTGATCACATAAACAAGAATGAGCTCTGTCATGAACACGAGGAGCGCAGACCCGATAATTCCATCAGCAGGGTAGGAATAGAGGGGGCGGTGACTTCTCGTTATCTTCAGGCAATATCCACTTGGCACTCGGCTCCGTGAAAGATGTTTATCTCAACATTGAAACAAAACAACAATTACCATCTGAAGTGGGCGAACGCCTTGTTGGCTTCCGCCATCTTATGCGTATCCTCCTTTTTCTTTATTGAGGCGCCTTCGTTGTTGGCCGCAGCCAGCAATTCCGCCGCTAATTTTTCATCCAGACTCTTGCCACTTCGGGCGGAAGAGAAACCCAATAACCACCTGAAAGCCAGAGTTGTACGACGATCCGGACGAACCTCAACAGGCACTTGATAAGTAGCACCGCCGACCCGTCGTGATTTAACTTCAATAACCGGCTTGATGTTGTTGACGGCCTTGTGGAAAACCTCGAGACCATCCTGTCCGGTTTTTGACCCCAGAGTCTCCAGGGCCGTATAGACGATTCGCTCGGCTACCGATCTCTTACCACTCTCCATCAAATACGAGATAAACTGTGCAGTCAGTTTGTCGTTGTACTTGTGATCCGGTACCAGAGTTCGTCTATCAGCTCTTGTTCTACGCGACATCAGTCCACCCTACCTTTAAGCTTTCGGCTTCTTGGTCCCATACTTAGACCGAGACTGCTTACGATCAGCCACACCAGAAGTGTCCATAACACCGCGGATAACATGATAGCGAACTCCGGGTAGATCTTTGATTCTTCCGCCTCGGATCAGGACAATTGAGTGTTCCTGAAGATTGTGTCCTTCACCTGGAATGTAGGCGGTGACCTCGATCTGGTTGGTCAAACGGACCCTGGCTACTTTACGTAGCGCGGAATTCGGCTTCTTGGGGGTCGAGGTATAGACTCTGGTGCAAACACCCCGTCTCTGGGGACAGCTACCAAGAGCCGGAGTATTGGACTTTTCTACGGCCCGCTCTCTTCCCTTGCGTATCAACTGGTTAATAGTCGGCAATCATAACTCCTGTTTAAATCACAATTTCTTTACCACATTTAGCAAAGAGTCCCACATGATATGCAATAATGCAAATCTGTCAAGCCTTTTTGTCGAAAATCTCTGCTATATCAACAGAATCGGTTTCGGCCTCAAATGCTCCAGCGACAGATTCAGCTTCCTGTTCCTCGTCTTCATCGGGAATTACTTCCAATCCCCGGTATTTCTGGACTCCGGTACCGGCCGGAATCAGATGGCCAATAATCACGTTTTCCTTCAGGCCGACCAAGTAATCGATTTTCCCCGAAATAGCGGCCTCGGTAAGCACCTTGGTCGTTTCCTGGAAAGATGCCGCCGAGATGAAACTCTCGGTCGAAAGCGACGCCCTGGTGATACCCAAGAGCAGTGGTCGCGAAGTAGCAGCTTCGCCACCCTCAGCAATCACACGTGCGTTCTCTTCGGCAAACTTGATCTTGTCAACCCTCTCGCCCTCAAGAAGATTCGTATCGCCGACGTGCTCAATAAGCACTTTCTGCATCATTTGTCGGACGATAACCTCGATATGTTTATCGTTTATTTTCACACCCTGCAGTCGATAGACCTCCTGAATTTCGTTGACAAGGTAGGCCTGCGCCTCGAAAACGCCCAGGATGTCAAGAATATCGTGCGGGTCGATAGCTCCTTCGCATAGTCGCTCACCAGCTCGTGCTCGATCACCATCATGCACCATCAAGTGTTTACCGTGCGGGATGAGATAGTCACGCTCCTCATCCTGGTCAGTCTTGACGATAATCTGCTGCTGACCACGTACCACCTTACCAAACTCGCAGGCACCATCAATCTCGGAAATAACCGCCGGGTCATGTGGTCGTCGAGCCTCAAAAAGCTCGGCCACACGCGGCAAACCGCCGGTGATGTCACGTGACTTGGCGATCATACGCGGCATTTTCGCCAGAGAATCACCCGCCCTGATAGCCTGACCGTCAGTCACCTGCAATTGGGCCTCGGTCGGCACCCGATAACTGGCCAGAGTCTTGCCAGCCTCGCTTTCTATCAGAATCGTCGGAAAGAGATTTTTCTCTTTGGTCTCAATGATAATCTGCTGAATGAGTCCGGTTTGCTCATCGTGGGCCTCACGATATGAGATATCTTTGGCAATGTCCTTGAACTTGACCTTACCGTTTTTCTCAGACATAATCACAGAGATGTAAGGATCCCATTCAAAAATGATGTCGCCCTTCTTGACCGTCTGCTCGTCTTTGACCAACAGATGAGCGCCATATGGAACATCAAGACGGGCCCGAACACGCCCTTTGTCGTCGATAATATGGGCCTGGCCAACACCTACGCGGCTGGTCACCATCACGGTGCCATCATCACGACCCACCGACTGAACTTCCTGCAGGGCGATCTTACCGGCGTACTTGGCCTCAACCTGCGACTGCTCTGCAATTCGAGCTGCAGTACCACCGATATGGAAGGTACGCAGGGTGAGCTGGGTACCCGGTTCGCCAATCGACTGGGCGGCAATAACTCCAACCGCCTCACCGATCTGAACCATCTTCACCGTTGCCAGATTTCGTCCGTAACACTTGGCACAAACACCATACTTGGACTCACAGGTCAGAACCGACCGAATACGAACTGACTCGACGCCAGCTTCTTCGATCGCTGCTGCCTCTTTTTCGCGAATTTCCTGTCCGGACTCCATGATCATGCTGTCAGAGATCGGATCGAAAACATCCTCAAGACAAACGCGACCTAGGATACGGTCGGAAAGTGATTCAATGACTTCCTCACCTTCCTTGATAGCGGCAACATCAAGTCCCAGGATAGTATCGCAGTCAATTGAACGGATAATAACGTCTTGTGCCACATCAACTAAGCGCCGCGTAAGATAACCGGCGTCCGCCGTCTTCAGGGCGGTATCAGCCAGACCTTTGCGAGCGCCATGAGTCGAGATGAAGTACTGCTGCACGGAGAGTCCTTCACGGAAATTGGAGGTAATCGGGTTTTCAATAATTTCACCAACACCGCCAGTGATTTTCTTCTGAGGCTTGGCCATCAGACCACGCATCCCGGCTAACTGCCGAATTTGCTCTCGTGATCCACGAGCGCCTGAATCGGCCATCATATAGACCGGATTGAAGCCCTGATCCTGAGCGGCCAGATTGTCAAACATGACACTTGAAATTTCGCCGGTGACACGAGTCCAGGTATCAATCACCTGATTGTAGCGTTCACCGTTGGTGATGACGCCTCGTTCGTACCGCTTCTGAACTTTGGCAACTTCGGCGTGTGCTTCGTGCAACAACTTGTCTTTTTCTTCTGGAATAACCAAGTCATCAATAGAAACTGTGATCCCAGCCAATGTAGCATATTCAAAACCACATTCTTTCAAGCGATCCAGCAATTCCACTGTAATCGTTTGCCCAAAGCTAAGATAACATGTGCGCACCAACTCTTCCAACTGGCTTCGGTCAGCAACCTTGTTGAAGAAAGGAAAACCATCAGGCATAACGTTGTTGAAGATCAGCCTTCCCGGTGTAGTTTCCACCAACTTGTGATCGATCCTGACTTTGACCATGGAATGCAGAGAGACAAAACCTTCATTGAAGGCCGAAAGCGCTTCGTCAGAACTGTAGAATGCCATCCCCTCGCCCTTACAACCTTCCCGAAACTTGGTCAGGTAGTAACAGCCGAGAACGATGTCCTGGGATGGTACAGCAATCGCTCGTCCTGATGACGGCAGAAGGATATTGTTGGTCGCCAGCATCAGCACCTTAGCCTCAAGCTGCGCCTCGAACGACAGCGGCACGTGAACGGCCATCTGATCGCCGTCAAAGTCAGCGTTGAAAGCAGCACAGACCAACGGATGCAGGCGAATCGCCTTCCCCTCGACCAGTTTCGGGTAGAAAGCCTGAATACCGAGCCGATGAAGCGTGGGGGCACGGTTCAGCATGACCGGGTGATCTTCGATAATTTCTTCCAGAATATCCCAGACTTCGGGGCGTTCCTTTTCGACAAGTTTCTTGGCCGATTTTACTGTCTGGACATAGCCCTTCTCTTCAAGTTTCATGATAATGAAGGGTTTGAACAATTCCAGAGCCATATTTTTCGGCAAACCGCATTGGTGCAGGCGAAGCTCCGGTCCCACCACAATCACCGAGCGGCCGGAATAGTCAACACGTTTACCCAGAAGGTTCTGGCGGAATCTCCCCTGCTTACCCTTGAGCAAATCAGAGAGGGATCGCAACGGACGACGAGAATCACCACGAACCGAATGGGTGCGGCGACCGTTGTCCATCAGCGCATCGACTGCCTCCTGCAACATTCTTTTCTCGTTGCGGAGAATAACCTCCGGCGCTTGAATCTCAATAAGCTTCCGGAGACGATTATTACGATTTATCACGCGACGATAGAGATCGTTCAGATCCGATGTCGCAAAGCGGCCACCTTCCAGTGGCACCAGCGGGCGCAGGTCCGGAGGTATGACCGGAACTACCGTCATAATCATCCATTCGGGACGATTCTGAGACTGGCGGAATGATTCGATAATACGGAGTCGTTTGAGAGTATCTTTCTTGCGTTGGACCGAAGTTTCCACCTTGGCTCGAGCCCGAAGAGTAACGGCGATCTCATCAATATCCATCTGGCGGAGCAGTTCACGGACACCGTTGGCACCCATTCTGGCATCAAAAGTTTTTCCGGCTTCCTCAAGATCCTGGTACTCTTCCTCGGAGATGATGTCCCCCACCTGGAACGACGAATTGCCGGGGTCGATCATCAGATAAGTTTCGTAGTATAGAATCTTCTCCAGCTCTCTGATAGAGAGATCAAGCATATGGCCGATCCGAGAAGGCAGCGATTTGAAGTACCAGATATGCGAGACCGGCACGGCCAGCTCGATGTGTCCCATCCGCTCACGTCGGACCTTCGACTGCGTAACTTCAACACCGCAACGATCACAGACAATACCACGGAACCGAATCCGCTTGTACTTGCCACAGTTACATTCCCAATCCTTAACCGGCCCAAAGATTCTCTCACAGAATAATCCATCCCGCTCAGGCTTGAAGGATCGGTAGTTGATAGTCTCAGGCTTGACTACCTCTCCGAATGACCATGAAAGAACAGTTTCGGGCGAAGCTATCTGAATCTGAATAGCGCCAAAATCGCCGGCTTTTTTACCTCTGTCGCCAGGTTTCATTCCCATTAAATCAACCAAGGCACGTCTCCTCTGTTCATCTACAATCTATAGACAGAGCCACAGGCTCAGTTTTCTCATTACCGTGCTTGCTACTTTTTCTCAAGCAGTTTCATGTCCAGCCCCAGCGCCTGCAATTCCTTAATCAGAACGTTGAACGCTTCCGGATATCCCGGTTCGGGCGGGTTCTCACCTTTGACGATCGCTTCGTAGACGCGGCTGCGTCCGGTTACATCGTCGGACTTCACAGTTAACATTTCCTGCAACGTATATGCTGCGCCATACGCTTCCAACGCCCAGACTTCCATCTCTCCAAAGCGCTGCCCACCAAACTGAGCTTTACCACCCAGAGGCTGCTGCGTTACCAGCGAGTATGGACCAATTGAACGGGCGTGAATCTTGTCATCAACAAGATGGACCAGCTTAAGAACGTAGATATAACCAACAGTAACGCGACTATCGAAAGGATCACCAGTCTGGCCGTCATACAACTGCAGTTTGCCGTCGGTGGCCAGGCCAGCCTTCTCCAGTTCTCCCTTGATCTGATCAATGTCGGCACCCTCGAACACCGGGTTGTCATAGCGCTTGCCCAACTTCTTGGCAGCCCATCCGAGATGGGTTTCCAGAATCTGCCCAATATTCATACGAGAAGGCACACCAAGCGGATTGAGAATAATGTCCACCGGACTACCATCTTCCATGTACGGCAGGTCTTCGATCGGAACAATCTTGGAGACGACACCCTTATTACCGTGACGACCCGCCATCTTGTCACCAACCGAAATCTTCCGACGAATGGCAATAGTCACCTTGACCAGTTGTTTGACACCCGGCGGCAATTCCGCACCGCGCACGATCTTGTCAACCTCAACCTCAAGGTCCTGCTTCGCGCTGGCAATAAGTTGAACTGCTTCCTCGATGATCTTCTCAACGTTGGGATTGACCGTTGAGTCATTGGAGAACCCTTCCGGCGCCACCACGTTGGCAAAGTCGAAACTATCGAAGAATTCTTTCCTGTATTTGTGCCCAGATCGAACAACCACTGAGTTATCTATCAGCGATCGAACCGTCATAGACATCTTGCCTTCGAGCAGTTCACCGAGTCGCTGGTTGCAGAGATTAGTAATGTCGGTAATTTTCTGCCCCATATCATGGCGGATAGCAGTGATGTCAATCTTTTCCTGCTTCTTGACTTCTTCAGAACGCTCCTTGCGCGAGAATACACGCGTTTTGATAACCACGCCTTTCATCCCAGGAGGAGCCTTGAGGCTGGCATCGCGAACATCACCCGCCTTTTCGCCAAAGATTGCGCGCAGGAGACGCTCTTCGGGAGACAATTCTGTTTCGCCCTTGGGCGTCACCTTGCCAACCAGAACATCGCCCGCTTCAATCTCAGCGCCGACTCGGATGATACCGTTCTCATCCAGATTGAGCAGAGCTTCCTCGGAAACATTGGGAATCTCACGCGTTATTTCCTCAGCGCCGCGCTTGGTGTCACGCACCTGCAGTTCAAACTCCTCGATATGAATCGAAGTGAAGATATCTTCACGAACCAGTCGTTCGGAGAGGATAATCGCATCCTCAAAATTGTACCCGCGCCAGGGCATGAAAGCCACCAGCGTATTGTGCCCGAGAGCCAACTCGCCATCCTGCACGGCTGGTCCATCGGCGATAATATCACCGGCGGAGACCTTATCCCCAACCTTGACAGTCGGCCGATAATTCAGACACGTATCCTGATTGGACCGAGCAAACTTGGAGAGAACATATACTTTGTCTTCCACATATCCAAGCTGACCGGCTCGAGGGCGTATTTCCGGACGAACAATAACACGCTCACAGTCGGCATACAGAATCGTTCCCGTCTCCCTGGTCTTGACAACAGCCCCGGTATCGGAAGCGACTTTGCCCTCCATACCGGTACCTACTATCGGGGCCTCGGTTTTCAGAAGCGGTACTGCCTGCCGTTGCATGTTTGAACCCATCAGGGCACGGTT
>DAOUUR010000254.1 GCA_030668045.1 bacterium | reverse complement strand
TCGAATTTTGTTGTGTATTCCTTTTGTCAGTGACTTTGAACATTCTGGCATGTGACGTGTTTCCGGAAAAGACTCTTTGACAGGATTACAGGATGAACAGGATGGGGAGTTGCTGTTCCCTAACCTGAATGGCTCAAAAGAACGTATTGCCGAAGCCAAAACATACATGGATCGTGGAGCCATGCAAACCGCAATGAAAGCTGCTGTTAAGGAATGCGGCATCCATAAGAAAGTCAGCATTCATTCCTTGAGACATTCCTATGCAACACACTTACTGGAAGCCGGGATAAATCTGCGTCTTATACAAGAATATCTTGGGCACTCGAGTTCTGTCACCACTGAGCGATACACACGTTTGACTAAAATATCACAGGAAAACGCAGGAGAAATACTCAACTCGATCATGAATCGGTATCTGAATCACCGCAAATAGCCTATTAGCCTCGTGAAACTGTCGGATATCTTTGTCCGCTACCGGTCGGCACTTGAGGACAAGTTCGGTTCTCAGCTTTTACCGGAACAGCGGCGCGCTATGAATTCTATTATTGACTGTCGTACTGCTGGGTCAGCAAAAACCTTAATGATCTGTCCAAGCTGCTATATTCACAAATGGCATAATCACTCCTGCTGTCACCGTAATTGCCCACAGTGTCAGAATCATTCGGCGACAACATGGCTCAATCGGCAGATGGCCAAACTGTTGCCTGTACGCTATTACCTGCTGACATTTACGTTGCCAAGCCAATTACGTTACAAGGCATATTGTAACCAGAAAATCTGCTATGATGC
The DNA here is from genome assembly GCA_030668045.1 of bacterium. Taxonomy (GTDB): domain Bacteria; phylum Zixibacteria; class MSB-5A5; order GN15; family FEB-12; genus DAOUUR01. The sequence goes on along the minus strand of DAOUUR010000254.1, from coordinate 3,718 downwards.
GCTTCTCAAGGCTAGTGTCGAAACTATCCGGAGTATTGCGGGCGATTCTCGCTATCTGGGAGCAGATCCCGGAATGACTGCAGTGCTTCACACCCACTCGCGCCGTTTTGAGATCCACCCCCATGTCCATATCATCATGCCGGGTGGTGGTATCAACCGGAAAGAAGGCATCTGGATTCAAGGCACGCAGAAATACATGTTCCCCAAAGAGGTGTTGAAAAAACTGTTTCGTGAAAAATATCTTGCATGTCTTCGTGAAGCAGGAATCTCTTACCCGCACTCACTTCACGAAATATCATGGGTGACCCGAATTCAAGCTGCCGGAAGTGGTGAACCGGCGCTCAAATATCTATCCAAATACTTGTATCGCGGTATCATCCAGGAACGCAATATTCTTAGCGACACGGATGGGCAGATCACCTTCGAATACGTAGAATCTAAGACAAAACTCCGGAAGACTCGAACTTTGCCGGCTGCAGACTTTCTCTTTCTCGTGCTTAAGCATGTTCTACCCAAACGCTTCCGTCGATCTAGAGATTACGGGTTTCACCATGGCAACGCCAAGAAAACACTGGCTCAAATCCAGCTTCTTCTTCTCCACAGCCCACCCATCCAGCTGGATCCTGAACCTTGGAAACTCATCTGTCCATCTTGTGGGACTGAAATGAGCGCATCTCCCTTTCGCCGCTCTAATGAACATACGTTTATTGTCCGGAATCGCGGTTCTCCGGTAATGAAGATGCAGACATGAAGAGTATTAATCTCCGGATGCGAACCATCTGGAACAGTGGATCGGTGTGCCCGTTATCTGTGAAAATTACCCTCTGGAGAACGGTCAGAAGTGGAAACCTAAAAAGGTCTGTCAATCTGTACCGATTCCGCAGATTTCAGAGCGATCTTCATACGATTCTTTGCCCTAAATCCCCAAGTTTATTCTACTTACAAAAAGCACCCTGAATCTATCCCCTACAGATTGTTGTTTCGTCGGGCTTGTCCAACTACGCGATTAGATTGCGGCTTCGCGCAATCTATCCTAATTCGTTAGCTGTTCTCAATATTATGAAAATACTCAACTACTTTCCTTTCGCTTTGCATACCAGTGTTTTTGCCCGTCAAGAAAGCTATCGATTCCGTTCTTTTTTATTCTTCGCAGGTTCTTGATGTGGGCCATACCGTGATTTGCTTCTAACTCATTTAGTTTCTCACAGGTTTCAAATTCATCACAGAGCCAGCATCCTTCAATTTCCATTTTCTGGCAGCACTTTCTAATTTTACAGTATGGATTGCCACCGCCGCCTCTACAGGCGTGGTTGCAACGGAGTTTCGCCATGCCGCCAAGAACACCATAGCATTGTTCGTAGTCTTTGAACATGCTGAAGAAAGGTAGTTCCGAAAGCACCTCTGCTGTTTTCTCAAATCTGACGCCTCGTAGTTCCTTTCTCAAATCTCTTGCCAAGTCAGCAATCCTGCCAGTGTGATTGGGGCATTCACCGCAATACAAACCGCAGAATGCAATCAGTTCTCTTTTGTTTGTCATCTACTAAATTCTCCATTCTTCATACAGCTAACGTCAATTTTGAGCGGCGCGGTATTCCGCGTGCGCTCAAAATTCTTGTTATGCTGGTCCGGTTCTCCCTGCTCTGCCTCAGTAGGCATAGTCATGTTCGCCGACCCGTAGTGTCGCACCCGTCTTTTCTTCGGGCAAACGCCGACGAATTTCGATAAGATTCAGCACGTCGTATCCGCGTTTCTTCAAGAACGTGATGATGGCATCATTGTTTGGATGCACCCAGTTATAGAGAGTGGCCTGCCCACGGCTCTGCGCGAGTTCCTCCGCCATGGCGTACAGCATTCCGGCGACACCGCATCGGCGAAACTCCGGAGAAACAAATAGGGACTCTGCCCATAGCGTATCGCCGTCTACTTTGCATACGAGGTAGCCGACATGTTGTTCTTCTTTCCCCACGGTGGCCACGAAGATAGGATACATCTTGTCGACATACTCCTGAAGCTCGCCCTCCGCTGAGGAAACATCAGCCTTCCCCTCGCGCCCGCGAAGTGATGAGAGTGCAACTCGGAATGCGGCAACAAGCTGGACTACGGATTCTCGATCCACCGGGCCGTATTCTCGTACTCTGATGCTGCCGTTGCTCATCTTCTCTCCTGCATAACAAATAACAAATAGCGTTCTATCCCACGTGCTCCGAGTATACACGGTTAGCCTGATAGAGCAAGGCCGATTGAGGAGCATGTGAGATAAAATGCGTTGAATGGAGCCGTCTTCGCGTTGTGCGTTTCAGCGTACCGGGGATGCGTTGAATTGGGGAGGGGCTATGGTGATTTCATAGAGCGTTCGAGGTTGCGGAGTGGCAGGGAAAGAGATGCAAAGAGGTGGACTTGGGCAGGTTTGGCGCATGGGAACAGACGCCGGGGGAGCTTCGGATGAGCCAAGGAGGTGACGAGGAGATGGGTTTGCGGCCCGCTGAAGCCCTCCGCGTATAGGGGTAGCGTAGGTCCGGACACGGGTTGCTGCATGAAGTGGGTATGCGCATCGGCGCCGGGATCATTGTGGAGGTCCTCGTTTTGATGGTATCACGATGCCGGTGTTGCGCAGGTGTCCTTTGCCGCAGTGCGGACACAGGGTGATATCGATGCCGGTGCGATGCACGCTAGGCTCCTGAGCCATTGCGCCGACCGGCTGCGATTTTGGAAACCCAAGGGAGATATCCGGAAGCTGTAGAATGAATTGATGCCGCGGAATTCCCGTCCGAGTGCATGGCGAGGTTATGACTTCTTTCCGGTTTCCGCCACACGAGTAGGGCATGGCTTGGCAGTTTCGACAAGGGACCGTCACTGACATGAGAATGCTCGCCCATGTCCAGGAGGCGGAAGCCAGCCGAAAGTCCGGCGGTCATGATGTCGGCAAGAGTGTGGTGGAATTCCACACACGGCAGCCGCTTGTTCCACCCGCCATGTCTGTCCGCAAGAGGAGTGCCCGAGAAATTGCGGCAGTCCGGTTCGAGATCGAAGTAGTCTCGCTCCAAGACCAGACTACCATCCCGCGCCTCGAGGCACGCCGTGAAAGGATGATGGAAATACATTAGCATCCGGCCCCCTGGACGCATTACGCGGTACCAGTTTTTGCAGGCCAACGGAATATTCTCAAACCAGCACAAGTACGTTGCGAACACAATGTCGAACGTGACATCCGGAATCGGTTCCAGCGTCTGTGCATCGGCAATGTGGAACTCGATCTCGGAGCCGATGCGGGCCGCATTGTCTCTCGCGATACGAATTGCTTCTGGGCTCAGGTCGCAGGCAGTCACCCTGGCCCCGAGATTGGCCCATGAGAAGGCCTGTTTGGCATCACATGCACAGCAGACATCGAGCAGTGTCAAACCCTTCACATCGCCGAGAGCACGGACGACCTCGTCATCCAGGATCGTTCCACCGTTGGCAAAATGGTCGTAGAAGTCCGGCCACTCCTTCAGATGGAACTGCATATAATCAGCGTGGTATGCGTCCCACGCGGCACGGATCGTCTCAAGGTTCTGTTTCTTCTGTGTCATAATAAGTTATTCCACAGTTTCCGGATATCTCGATTTGGTTTCCAGATTCGTCGTGGATCGGCGCGACAAGTCGGGAACCTGGCTTGGATCGTACGCAAGGGCCCCGGACCGCAACGCTGTGCGTCATAATTCAAGATACGTGCTGTTTA
>DAOUUR010000096.1 GCA_030668045.1 bacterium | reverse complement strand
GGGATCGGTTCTTGTTTTCGATCGTATTCCGCTATTGAGGGGATGATTATTTTAGCGGCTACCTCGCGAGCCATATCACGCACGGCCAGTTGATCTTCGGTTAAAGAAAAATCAATCATGCATCAAGCTCCTTCCGGAAGCTGGTAAGAAGAAACAATGTGTACCTATATAGCCTGTGTGAGCGGTAGCGTCAATTCTTATGTAATGTTACAGTTCGACGACCACTTAGCGAGACTGACAGTTGTTACCCAGACTGGGCGACCTGAGCTAATACACTCTGAATCCGCCCGCATGTCATGGCGTAGCAATCATTGTGAACGGCCCGCCGCGGTCGAAGATGCGCCGAGGCGTGCGGGCCGACATCTGAATCAGCTTCAGTCAATTGAGAGATGAGCCTGCGGAGTAGTCGCCGTGGTCAACTCTTCAAATCTGGCTTGGAAGAAGCGGAGCACTTTCGGTTCAAAGACGAATTTCAATCCACGAATCTCGTTGCGCTTTTCGTAGAGTCGGATGATGCCTTCGGCAGTGAAGTCCATATGGCTCTGCGTATATACTCGCCGGGGGATTGTCAGTCGCACCAGTTCGAGGGCGGGTTGTCGGTTTTCACCGGTTTCGGGGTCACGTCCTGAGGAAACATTGCCGCGTTCCATTGCCCGCACTCCAGTTTCCACATAGATCGCCGCCGCCAGAGCCTGCGCCGGGAACTGCTCCTGGTCGATATGGGGAAGGAAACGTCGCGCATCAAGGAAGATTGCATGGCCACCGTGCGGTACAACGTGTGGTACGCTGGCTTCAGTCAACAGTTCGCCGAGATAGTTAGTCTGCTCGACACGGTAGCGGATGTAATCATCGGTTTCAACCGACTCTCTGATCCCCTGGGACAGGGCGGCCATATCGCGACCACTCATCCCACCATAGGTGTGCAGCCCTTCATAGATGACCACTTCGCCCTTGGCAGCAACAAAGAAATCCTCGTCATTCATAGCGAGGAAGCCACCGATATTGACCAGTCCATCTTTCTTGGCCGAGCAGGTACAGCCGTCAGTGTAGGAACATATCTCCTTGACGATTTCCTTGACCGACTTGTCGGCGTAACCGGGCTCGCGCTTCTGAATGAAATAAGCGTTTTCGATTGTACGCGTGTTATCCAGCATGATCTTGATATTATGCTTGTCGCAGAAAGCTCGAAGCTCTTTGAGATTGGCTATTGAGATCGGTTGGCCACCGGCCATGTTCACACAGGTTTCATAACTTACATAGGGTACTCGATCCGCGCCGACCTCATCGACGAGCCGCTGCATCTTGGCCAGATCAACATTGCCTTTGAATGGGCGCTCGCTGGTGGTGTCGTGGGCTTCATCGACGATGACATCCACAAATGTTCCACCGGCCAATTCCTGGTGAAGACGCGTAGTTGTAAAAAACATGTTACCGGGCACACGGTCGTCGGGTTTAATAAGCAGTTTCGACATTATGTGTTCGGCAGCGCGACCCTGATGGGTTGGGACGAAATACTTGTAGCCGTAGACTTCTCGAACAGTTTCTTCCAGATCGTAGAAATTGCGACTTCCGGCATAAGCCTCATCACCCATCTGCAGCGCGGCCCACTGAGCATCACTCATAGCGCTTGTGCCGCTGTCGGTCAGCAGGTCGATGAAAACGTCTTTGCTCTTTAGCAGAAATGTATTGTACCCGGCTTCGCGTATTGCCTTCTCGCGATATTCCCGGGTGGTCATTTTGATCGGTTCGACCGTCTTGATTTTGAAAGGTTCCGGCAAGTGTTTCATCATATCTCCCTAACAGTTGTCAGTCATAATCTCAGGAGAGGACGCCTGGGCGCACAATCCCGGCCGCTCACTCAGTAACGATACGGCGAGGGGAAGATACAGAAAGATCGAGCCAAAGGCCACCCCCTTTTTTGTGGCTGCTGCTTATTGGTGGCCAGCCCTATTGAGGGTGTCAGGTGGATTCCACGGACTCAAATGTGAGCGGATCGCCTTACAGCTAAAGTATTAACCTCCGTCCCAGCATGAACGCTTCTGCGGCTTCCACTCCAATAGTTGATCCTCGCCATCGAGCCAGGTGTTCCAGTGCGACAACAGAACGGGCATGAGGCCACGAACGCATCTCAGACTCATACACCTGTAAGGCCTTTAGCTTCAACTCTAAAGTATCGGAAATGTCTACATACCAATCGGGTGTAAACGGAATCGCCGATCCCGGGGTTTGCCATTCGGTACTCGAAGCGACTTCAAAGAACAACAACGTATGTATGCCGTGATTGTGTGGCATGGGACGACAAGCAGTGACGACTGCCTCGTGGATTCGTCGATGGTCGATGTTAAGATCGCCGCCGTGGTGTGTATACAGAATATCAGGTTTGATACGCTCAATAAAGTTCTCCACCGTCTTGATTACATCCAGGCGATCCAGTGAATCTATCCGATTGTCAGGCAAGTCGTGTAAAACGAGGGACTTTACTCCAAGCAGGTCGTTGGCTTTACGTGCAGCCTGTCCGAGAGCTGATAACTCATCCTGTTGGCCTTCGTGTTTACGTTGTTCATAGCGACTGGTAATCCCTTCGGCAAGAATCACCACATTTACTTCATCTCCGGCCTCCACGTGCCGTGCCATGGCACCGCCGCACCCGAGAACCTCATCATCGGGGTGAGCTGCGACCACCAGGATAGTATTATTCATGGTCCACCTTAGTAATCACAACGTCTGCGATTATCTTATCGGATTTCAAAGCAGGTCGCTGAAATTCAAATCTGAACTTGTCGGTTTCCAGGAAGGCGCGAGGATAGCCGTCGGCATCCAGCATGCGGATATGGTCAAAGAGCTTCTCGAGACCGGTTATCCCTGTGATGTTGCTCTGTTCAGGTTTGCGGCGCTTGAACACAACCGCTTCCCCCTCTTGTTCGATTGGTTCCGGTTTCGTTTCAATGATCCGCACTATCATCTCTTCGACGATCCTTCCTGCCCGCAGGTATATCTCTTCAGCTGTTCCGTAGAGTGACAATGGTTGTTTCATATAGATTGGTCCGGCGTCCAGTTCCTTTACACACCGGAGAGCCGTGATCTTGGTGTCGTTGATTGAGCGCGAAATGAGATTTTGAAGGGGGCTGCCACCGCGACCAAAGGGCAGATCAGTCATATGAAATATGACACACTCGAAGTTCTCAAATACGTGCGGCGGGATAATATATGACCAGTGGGGAAAGAACACATAGCGCGGCTTGAGCTTCTCAAGATATTCGAATGTCAATTCGGACTTCTTGGTAATCAACACGACTTCTTCGTTCACATACTGCTGAAGTCGCCGAGCCATCTCTTTATGCCACGCTCTACTAGTGGCCAGCACATATCCCATAGATCACCTTTACCTGCTTTTTTGCAGAAGTTTTTGTACCGTTGTTCTATGATTGTTGCGCCATTCATCCGCGAACAACCCATGCTGAATGACGTCAACACATCTGTCGTTTTTCAGGATGTACTTTCTCAGATGACCTTTCTCGACAAATCCCAGGAGCAAGAAAAATGTCCGACTCGCCCGGTTATAATCAAGCACTTCCACACACACTTTGCACAGTTTCTCCTGTTCAATAATCCAGTTGAGAGATAAATAACCCATGCTTGTGCCGCTGTCAGTCATAATCTCAGGATAGGACGCTTTGGCGCACTTTTCCGGTCGTTTATTCAGTAACGATACGGCAAGATCGAACCAAAGGCCAACCCCTTTTTTGTGGCTGCCGCTTCTTGGTGGTCAAGTTGCCATCCAGGTTGCATGTCGTTCTCGTCAATGAATATCGACACCATCACACCTCAGGCTGAGATGCCGCCGTCGACCAGGATCGTCTGTCCGGAGATGAAACCAGCCTTCTCCGATAGCAGAAACAGAAGGAGTGGCGTGATGTCGCTGGTTTCGGCCAGCCGTCCCAGTGGCGTCCGTCGAACAATCTGGCCCAGACCGTCATCATCAAGACCTGCCGACATCGCGGTTTTCATGTAGCCGGGAGCAATTGAGTTGACGGTGATGCTTCGTCTTCCGACTTCACGGGCGAGACTTCGGGAAAAACCGTCAAGCGCCGCCTTTGTCGCCGAGTAAACCGCCAGCCCGTTGTAGCCGCGAGTGCCGACAATCGAACTGATATTGACAATGCGGCCCCCATCTCTGGAGGTGAGCATATGTCGCAGGCACTGTCTCGTAAGGAACAACGCCCCTTGCAGATTAATCGAAATCATCCGGGAGATGTCAACTTCCGGCAGCGTAGCGAATATGCCATCGCGAGCTATCGCCGCATTATTGACCAGGCCATAGACAGTCCCATGCACACCGACCGCCTTCAGCACAAAGCGCCCGATCTCATCGGGGACCGCGACATTGACTACGTCGAATACCAGCCGGTCCTCGCCGAAACGAGCGATCAGTTCATCAGCTTCCGAGGTGCCTTTGCGACTGAACGTCGAGACATTGTACCCTTCTTCCAGCAATGATCGGCAGAACTCAAGGCCAACCCCGCGAGATCCACCGGAGACAATTACGTGGCGTGGTTTATCGTCGGCTCTTTTTTCCATGTGGTGTTGCCTCTATTTTTGATACGGGCAGGAAAACCTGAGGGACTTTGTAGTCGGCCAGGATCGCCCGTAGTTTTGATTTTATCTCTTTAGCATTCAATTTGGTGCCGTCCGGCATGACGATCTCGGCGGCAACTATCGAGCCGAGGATCGGGCTGCGTTTGGCAAAGACGCGCGAGTCGGTCACTTGCGGTAGCGTCTGAAGGGCCAACTCAACTTCCTCGGGCAGCACCTTCAGGCCGCCGACATTAATCATGCCGTCCTGCCGACCGACAAAATAAACGCGACCTTTGCGCACCTCGACAACATCGTCGGTCCGAAGCCAGCCATCGTCGGTACTGATCGAGCGTCCGTCAACATACCCGCTCATCGGCGCCGGTGTCTTTACCTGCAACAGGTCGTCGACAACTTGCAATTGTACTCCCTCCTGCCGATCAAGATACTCGACCGGAAACCCGGCCCGGCCATCGGAGACAACTATTGCCGTCCCGGCTTCGGTTGAGGCGTAGATATGGGTGAGTCGGGTTGGAGCAAAGAACGATTCGATACTGTCCAGTATCGCTTGATCTACAATCTCTCCGCCGAGGGTTGCCTGTTCCAGTTTGACAGAGGGGACGTCCGGTGGCCACGAACTGATCAGCATGCGCCAGAAAGTTGGTGTGCCGCTGATGATTGTCACTCCGTGGTTGGACATCCCTGCGGCCATCTTGTCGTATTCAGCGGGTGGGTAGTAGATCGTCCCGTCGTTGTTTATCGCTGAAAAGAATACCTGGAGACCGGCGAAACTGGTCGCTGAGTATGTCATGATCCAGGTGCGACCGGACAATCGTGCGCTTACATATTCTGAAGAGTATTGGATTGTTGCCCAGCGGTGGCGGGCGATTTTTGGTTCTCCCGTTGTTCCTGATGTGAACACATAGAGGCAGCCTTCGCTCTCGGCAGGAATTGTGTCTGCCGATGATGTGGTCTGGCCCGGTTCCTCCCATGAATCATTTTGCAAGAGGAGATCGACGTTGTGATCGGCCCGGAGCTTTTCGACTTGTGCGCTTTTGAAGAAGGCATGACAAAGAAAAAGCTCACCCTTCAGGTCACGCGCCAGAGTCAGCGCGACTGCCTGATACAGCGGATCGGACGAATGAATCATTATCCGCCGGTGGCAGGAAAAAAGTGGCCGGTATCGGTCCAGCAGCGCATTGAATTCAGCGTGGCTGACAATCCGGTTGTCTACTATGAGAAATGGCCGCTCACTGTTCATATAAACGGGCTAGTTCGCCTATGGTGCGGAAGTTTGTGAAGCCTCCCGCAAATGGGTCTTTCTGGGTTTTCAATTCAAGATGAACAATCACCTCGGCCAGAGCCAGAGAATCAAGAGAAGTGTCGCTGAGGATCGATGTCTCCGCTGTCAGCGTTGACTCTTCCAGGTCGTTCTGGTTCATCACTTCGCGGATCGTTTCTATGACGACTTCGGTTATGTCTGCTGCCACGCTGTTGTTTCTCCTCTTGGTAGTTCAGGCATCCTGCCAAATATCTCCTTTGAGTTCCGTCGTGTCATTCTAACGGTGCACAAACTCTTTGTCAAGATTGCACCGACATTGGCATTATCAGGCCCGAGTCACACGGACCAACATGTTCATTGCCTTCCAATGTTGTCCCAACAACTCCGGTAGTTGTTTTGACAGGTTTAATGCGCTGTAGTGCGGGGGGTTACGGCAGGCTCGTAGGGAAGAACCCTTTTAGTGGTTCTGCTCATGGGGACAAAACAGCAGAACCGCTACGGGGTTCTGCGCTACCTATCTGGCGGTAAACAAGCTTGTCCCCGCCCTACGCGAGTTCTATTAGTCACCTTCTGAGACCCGCTGCGGTCGAAGATGCGCTGAGGCGTGCGGGCCAGCCACAGGATGTCCGTAGGGCATCTGAGACGTGGTATGTGTTGCGTAATAAACTCTTGACAGCGAACTCCACGATACTATATTATCAATAGTACAACGTTGCGTTTTTTTACTTCCTTGTCTTCTTAATGTTGTAAAGTTAAAGGAGACTGTGCGATGAGAATATCCCTAATTATTGTATCAACACTGTTACTGCTGTTGCCATTATTTCTATACGCTGAGACGGCTGACATTGCGAAGGGCCGATCAATTGCCGGTGAATCTGCCGGAATAGAAAGCGATGATCCGTGCTGTGTTGGCATCCGTGGAAATGTCAACGGTGATTTTAATGACGCGGCCAGTATATCCGATGTCACCTACCTGGTTGATTATCTGTTCGGTCACCCGCCCTTACCGGCACCGCTATGTCCCGAAGAGGCCAATGTCAATGGCGACCCGGACGGAATGATCAATATCTCTGACATAACCTACTTTATCAACTGGAAGTTCGGTATCCCCATCGGGCCGCCGCCGCCGCCGTGCCCTACGGTCGGCTCGGTAACAGGTTACGAGGGTTGCCTGGACTTTGGAGTGGCCAAAGCGGTTGCTTTGGCGCCGCCGGATCAGGGCTGCATCGAGTACGAATACAGTAACAACACTCTTGTCCTTACGCATGCGAATGCCGGTTTGAACTGCTGTCCGGTTATAGTTGCCGATATTCGGGTAATCGGCAGCGACATAATAATCGAGGAGATCGACTCTCTCGAAGCTCCCTGTGACTGCAACTGTCTCTTCGACATCGACTACAAGATCAACAATTTACCTCCCGGTGAATACACGTTGAGCGTAATCGAACCATACCTGCACCCCGAAGACGTACCGCTTGAGTTTATGATTGATCTCACCGAACCGACTTCAGGCATTCATTGCGAAGAGCGCACGCATTACCCCTGGGCCGTTCCCTGAAGGTGACTAATGGAGTTCGCGTAGGGCCCGCCGAGGCGCGCGGCTGCCCACTGGCCACGTCGTTTAGTTAGATTACAACCAGAGGCCTCTCACCCGAGGGGTTTTTCTGTTGTGTGAGTGTCAAGAAATCGGTTGCATGCGGTGGTGGCTTACCATAAGTTGGCACAGAGAGCGAGTTGTTCACCTGGATATGGAGTCGAACCCGGGTCAGGGTGGCCGAAGGAGGACCGGCAATTTGCGATCCCCTGCCGACATTCTCTCATGGCCTGTCGATTCCGGATCAG
>DAOUUR010000432.1 GCA_030668045.1 bacterium | reverse complement strand
TGACCCGCGAATCAGACGGTCTTCATCCCAACTGATCACAACGTTCTTTCGGACAAAGTCGCCAAACCAGGGAAGGAATTGCGCGCATCGCTGAACGGTGGTGGCAACTCGCGCATCATGAGACATTGCCAGCAGTTTGAGGGCGGCATCGTCTTTGGTATAAGAGATGGTGAGACACATCTCCGAAGCGGGGTCGAGTATCGGCGTCCATATCTCCCCCACCGTGTCGGTGACTCCGAATCCGGTGAGATTCTGCCCCGTCCAGTATTCTGTGGGCATCTGAAAATACACAAGCAAGCTCGGCCTATTTGCCAGCAACGAGATCATCTCCTGCTTATCGGGTGCAGGCGCTGGACTGATGGCAATATTCTTCAGTACGCCATTGGGAACGGCACAGACAACGTAATCGGCCCGCACCGAGTTCTTATCGCCGTCCTGCAGAAACTCCACAAGGACGCCTGACTTATCATGGATAATCTGTCGCACCTCTGAGTACGGGTGAATGCGATCGGCAAGACGTTTGACAAAAGCGTCCACTAACGAATCAACACCTCCGCAGACTCGATACATATCGGTCTCGATCTCCTGTGCAAACATCCATTTTTCTTCTGAGGTGAGCGTGCGCGGCAACCAATCCGGATCAATCGGTTCGGCAACTTTTCGTCGCGCTAACTTGCCGTCGAGATAGACAAACATATCTCCCCGCGCCGGATAAAAGGGCGTGTATTGGGTATCGAACAGCCGGAGATAGTCACGGATAAGAAAATGGTCGGGAGAAAACCGAAATCCACCGGCATCAATGTAGAGCCCGTCACCAAATGGCTCACGAATGGTACTGGCCCGACCGCCCGGCTGCGAGCTGGCCTCCAGTACCGTTACTCTGTGTCCGGCCTGCTGTAATTCGTACGCGGCAGCCAAACCGGCAATGCCCGCTCCAATCACGACCACGTTAGCGACCGAATCGATCTGACCAGAACGGTAATCGCGTGACCTGTGGGTAGCGTACCTGGCCTCGGTATAGACTCGCCGCAGATTGCGTTCGATACGAGCGCCGATCCTTCTCGCCAAATTCGGTCTAATTACGGGAATGTCGTTGCCTTCGTTCACATGTAGATTATCGGACAGACTGTATGGCGAAGTAAACAAAAATCGCCACCGACCATTACCAGTGACAAACGTAGCTCCCCCCGCCGCCAACCTGAGAAACGTAAACGCCGGACGGATCGATAGAAAGCGGTTGCCATTAGAATATCGCTGTGTTAGTTTTCAGTACTAACGAGCCCGATTGGCCCAAACCGTACCAATAATTTCATCTGAGGAACCGTCTGTAACGATGCTCTCCCGACTCTGTGTCATAGTCCCAGCCTACAACGAAGAGGAGAATATCGCTTCGGTCATTACCGATATTCACAAGCATCAACCGCAGGCAGATATTGTTGTAATCAATGACGGTTCAAGCGACCGGACCGAAGAAGTAGCGCGTGGGGCTGGCGCCGTGGTACTAAGCCTTGCGGTCAACCTGGGCATTGGAGGGGCCGTGCAAACCGGATTTATCCACGCCCGCGATGCACGCTACGATTTTGCCGTACAGCTTGATGGTGACGGTCAGCATCAGGCCTCAGACATTACCTACCTGCTGGAACCACTGCAAGCCGGTGACGCCGATGTTGTGATCGGGTCGCGCTTTGTAAGAGGCGATGGGTTTCAGAGCAGTACGACCCGTCGATTCGGTATCAGACTGATTTCGTGGGTCAACCGAGTTCTCACCGGGCAATTGATACTGGACAACACCTCCGGTTTTCGAGCATACGGACGCAAAGCCATCATATTCCTGGCCGAGAACTATCCGCAGGATTACCCGGAACCGGAAGCAGTAGTGCAACTTCTTCGTAACGGTTTTCGCCTCTCAGAAGTTGCTGTGCAGATGCGGGCAAGATCGGGCGGCAGCTCCTCCATCAAAGCAAGACATTCCGTTTACTATATGGCAAAAGTGATTCTATCGAACATTATCGGTATATCCAGTTCGAGGGGAGCAATTCATGATCGGTAGTCGAATACAAATAATTGCTGTGACGGCGAGTGTGCTCGTTGTCTTGATGGTTATTCACTTGATACGACGACGACGACTTCGCATGGAGTACAGTTTTGTCTGGCTGCTGGGAAGTGCTGTGCTGATACTATTCTCGCTGTGGCGTGACTTGCTGGAAATCATCGCCGATTTTATCGGTGTCTATTACTCACCTACCATCCTGCTGCTGGTTACGGTATTCGTAGCAGCCCTTGGTTTCCTGCATTTCTCGGTCGCCATGTCAAAACAGACTGACGACAACAAGCGGTTGGTACAGGAAGTTGCTCTTTTGAGGCAACGATTGGAATTGCTGGACAAGGACAGCGGCACCGATACTGTGGATGAGTCTGGGGCAAAGTCGAGTTAGAGTCGAAAATATACTGTCAGGCTACCTAATATAATCTGTGACAACCACTATCTTTTATTTGGGAACCACTTTACCTGCAGGCTGTTGACAGAGAAAAGACACTTGTGTCATAAAGCTGGCGAAGGGAATTGAACCCCCAACCTGCTGATTACAAATCAGCTGCTCTACCGTTGAGCTACGCCAGCTTGATGCGACAAATTGAAGAATTGAGCGATCTATGTCAAGATGTTTCCGGTCTCGGGGCCGCGACGAAAACGTTTAGACTTTCCTTTTCCATCTGACGCCCTGAGGCGTGTCTTCCAGAATTATGCCCATAGCGGTCAAATCGTTACGAATCTGATCGGCTATAGC
>DAOUUR010000561.1 GCA_030668045.1 bacterium | reverse complement strand
CAGCCCTGTCCCCTTTGACCTTGGTATCGTCGTGGCTGAGATCCGGCGCCGGAATGAAGAGATGGTGCAAGGTGCTCGTGGTCTGAAGCAGGGAAGTTTCTTTGGACAATTCAGCCGATTTCTCGCGAGGATTGCCGGGAAACTGAGAGATCGTCGATATGGTTTTCTCTTTCAAGCGCCAGAGGAGCTTCATTCATACAAAGCATTCCATGGTGTGGGCAAGCAACTACTGGACTTTACCAGAGAGAACGGCTGCATCAAGGTCGTCGATTTCTCTGAAGTACCCTCGGATGTCCTTCCGGTCATGCTTGGTATTGTGGCGCGTCTCATCTACTACCTCCAGTTCTGGATGCCCGATAAGAAACGCCACCCCGTAGCACTCGTGTGTGATGAGGCCCATATTTACCTACCCAGGGACAAAGGCAATCCTAATCAGCAACGGGCGGTGGAAAATTTTGAAAAAATTGCTAAGGAAGGCCGCAAGTACGGCGTGTCTTTGGTAATCGTCAGCCAACGGCCATCCGACGTGAGCGCTACAATTCTCAGCCAGTGCAACAATGTCATGGCATTGCGGCTGACCAACATCAACGATATGTCCGCCGTAAAAAACATGATGCCGGAAAGCATGACGAGTTTTATGGAGATGCTGCCCATCCTGGATATCGGGGAGGCATTGGTTGTGGGTGATGCCGTTCTGCTGCACAGTCGGATCCGTATCAACAAGCCTGATGAAAAGCCCCTGAGCGCAACCATTGATTTCTGGACAGAATGGAGCCGTAAAGACGTTTCGCCGGACTGGGTATTGGCTGCGGAAAATATGCGGCGGCAAAGGAGAAAGACTTCGTGAAACGACGCGAATACGGCATAAATCTTGATGATGGGGTTGCGCTTTCAACGGAAGAAGAGTTTCACTTGCTCTATGTGCCTTGTAATCCTGATGAAACGGCTTGCTTACAGGGATGGTTTGCTGATGATACGCAAAAGGCGGTTCTGATAGGAGGGCAGATCGGCTCCGGGAAGACGACTCTTATCAAGGAGGTTTCCCGTTCTTTTATTGATGCTCAGATTATTACCGTGCGCTTCGACACCGATCCCATTGAGGCATTGGAAGGCGGCTACTGCATGCTTTTGTTTGGCTGTATACTGCAGGTTTGCTTGAAGGCCGGGGTGGAGGCAGATGGCAGTGGAATCGCTTTGTCTGATTTTCCCTCCATTAACGCGGATTCATGGCACGCCTTTGCCGACAAAACAACATCCTGGCCATCGAATCTGAAGGAAGCGGGACGATTGCGAGATGCCTGTGCGGTTATGAGCGAAAACGCCGGGCTGGTGCGCAAGGCCTGCGGCCGACTGCTTGATCGCCTGCGAGACATTACGTCACGAGAGCCCACTATCATTGCCGAAGGTATTGATAAGTTTAGTCCAAGCACATCGGAATACTTTTCTATTCAAGACACTCTGACTTTTCTGGACCAAAGGAAAACACTGTTCGAGGTCAACGCGGTTCATTTTTTTAAAGAGCAGGACTTTCGGCCTGGTATCCGAAAGCTGTTTATCGGAGGCATCGGCAATGATATGCTCGCCCAGATGCTGCAAAAGAGACTTGGCACCTATGCCCCGATTTATCAGGACGCGATCTCTTTGCTTGCCGGATATTCCGGCGGCAATGCCCGTCAGGCCCTGAGGCTTCTCAATACCTACTACTTTCGACGCACGCAACGCCAAAATGACCACACAGCGGCAATTGCTCTGGCCTCCCATCAGGTTGGCAAGGATCTTCTGAACATGCCTTACAGCCGTTTTCCCACGGAGATATTTACCGTTGTTAAACGTGACAAATATATTAAAGGCAGCCTGTTTAATGATAAGAAACGCGAGATTCGAGAGGGAGCTAATGACGCCGTTTATCACAATTGGTTGTTCTTGCAAGATGAACCGGGTCTTGCCACACCGACACAGTGGCCAACCATCATAAATCCGT
>DAOUUR010000448.1 GCA_030668045.1 bacterium | reverse complement strand
TGCCGTCGGGTGAGAATGACAGCCCGGAAACATACGAATGAAGCGATTCCAAGTCACCGGACCTCTCTGCCTTGACCAGCTTGGCGAGCGTCTTGCCATCGGTAGCCGAGATCATTACGATCTGAGTGTAGTCTGACTTGTCGGTATAGAAGGCCAACCGGTCACCATCGGGCGAAAAGGTCGGCTTTTCGTTGAAGTATGACCCATCCTCGCGAGCTTTTGTCAGTTGCTTGGCGATTTCCTGCGGCTCGTCGCGAACGGCGATCTCGGGCCAGTAACGGCGTTTCATCTCCTTGGAAAATTCTTCCCAGAATTTCTCGTATTCAATCCCGAGCGCCTCTTTGATCGCTTTCTTCATCGTCAGGTGAACTTTACCCTTCCGAAGAAGCTTGCCCAATCTATCCTCGCCGTACTTATCGACAATGAACTTTATCATCGCCTGCCCCTGCTTATAAGCAAGAAACCCACCAAGATACTCCGGCGGCGCAAGATAACCGGTGATCGTAGCGTCGCGAACGAACATGTCGGAATAATAGTCCCAGCCGTGACGCGAAGAATACTCAGCCAGCCCTTCGGCCAGCCACAATGGCATTTGGAATAAACGTCGGCGCGATATCAATGAAGCCAGGTTCTTGCCATACAGCATGTCGAAGCAAACGGCGTGGACGAGTTCATGATGAAGGACGTGTCGGAAATCTTCATACGAACCAGTCAATGGTATGACAATGCGGTTCTTGAGTGGTTCGGTGAATCCGCCAACACCTTCGGGCAATATATCGGAGATTATATTGGTCTGTTGAAAATCGTTGTGTGAATTGTAGATAAATATCGGTACACGACGCTGAATCTTGTAATCCAGCTCATCGCTTATCTCCACGTATGCCGATTCCAGAACGGCAGCCGCAAACTCCGAGGTCGGGTAGGCATCTTCATAGAAGTGAATGTCAAAGTGCCGCGTCTGGATATAGCTCCAGTCGAAATCTTTGTAACGAACCTTGTTCTTTCCGAAATAGGTTTCTTGCGCATGACCGGAAGCGGCCAGACAGATAACAGCAATCAGGAGAATAGCAGTGAGTTTTTTCATCGTCAATGTCACATCCTTTGTGTTCATTCGGGTCCGAAAAGCTGCGCCGTCCACCGGAAATCAGCCCGCGTGGGCTACGACTTCAATCACCGACCCCCTCGGCATAGCTCTGTTAGCTACTTACTCTAATTATATCGGCTCCAACCGAAGATAATTTCTCCTCCAGTCGGCAATACGCTCGATCAACATGATAAACCCGTAGAAGTTCCGATTTTCCACGGGCGGCGAGACAGGCAAGGGCAATTCCAGCCCCCGCCCTGATATCAGAGGCCATAACTTCGGCCCCCTGGAGCTGGGAAACACCATTAATAGTGGCCTTGTCGGTGGACACCTTGATATTGGCGCCCAAACGGCACATTTCCATAACATGTGAGAACCGGTCCGGGTAGACGGTTTCCTGGATCTGCGATGTTCCCGAAGCGACAGAGGCGGCAGCCATCAACCCGGCCTGTAAATCGGTGGGAAATCCGGGGTAAGGAAAAGTCGTAACCGATACCGGCAAAAGCCGTTTGGGGCCGGAAATCGTTACATTGCCGCGTCCCGCTTGAATCTCACAACCCATTTCGCTCAATTTGTGGCTCAGGAGGGTCAGGTGGCTGGGGTCGAATCCGCTCACTTTGAGTTTGCCGCCAGTGATGGCCGCAGCCAGCATATATGTTCCGGCCACCAATCGATCACCGGAAACGGTATGTTCGACCGCTTTGAGCTTCTTGACCGGCTCCACTATAATATTGGGCGTACCGGCGCCATGAATTTTGGCCCCGGCCTTATTCAGGAAATTGGCCACATCAATAATCTCCGGGTCGCAGGCAGCGTTGGAGATTGTTGTCTTGCCCTTCGCCATTACCGCTCCAAAAAGAATATTCTCGGTGCCGGTGTGGGACGGTCGGTCGAAATAAATCGATGTCCCTACCAGCGGTTTGCCTTTGGCAATAACATAACCGCCCTTTTCTTCGACTTTTGCACCCATCGCTCGAAAAGCCTTGATATGAAAATCAACCGGCCGAGGACCAAGCACACATCCGCCCGGCAGGGAGATACGGGCCTCCCCCAGTCGCGAAAGAATCGGCCCGAGCACCAGAAACGAGGCTCGCATCTGACGCATCAACTCGTACGGGGCACTATTCTCGGAAAGCTCCCGGGCATCGATAGTTATGACCTGATCGTCAGGGTCGTATTCAGCGCGAGCGCCCAAATGTCTGATTACTTCCAAAATTGTGTACGTGTCCCGGAGTGGCGGCACGTTTTGTATCACCGTCTCCCCCGACTCAATCAACAACGCTCCCGCAATAATCGGAAGAGCTGCATTTTTCGAGCCATCCACCTTGAGCGTACCCTCAAGCTTCTTTCCGCCACGTATTACAAACTTATCCATCTCAATCCTTATACGTCGGAGCAACCGGCCCGGACACACCAAGCCGCTCGCCTATAGTTATGACAGATTCATCTCCTGATTTGATTAATACTAATGTTGGCGACAATGTCACGTTTTAAGTGGCTAAGACATTGTAGGTCAGGTTGCTTGCAACCTGACATTTGTAATTGTGGAGGGGTCTCTCTCTAAGTGCGCGGCAGATGTCCACATCTGCCG
>DAOUUR010000580.1 GCA_030668045.1 bacterium | reverse complement strand
TGAATTTGAAAGGTGAGACGTACAGCCAACGCGACGGGTTGATTCTCAAACTGTTTGACTCCGAAGGCAACAGCGGCGTCGGTGAAATTGCACCGCTACCCGGTTTCAGTCGCGAGAGTATTGATCAAGCGCTTGATCAAATCAAAGAACTGCTTCGACTGGAGAGGGAACGCGAATGGGAGGCTCTGAGGTCTGTTGATGACGTCTCTACCCTTCTCAGGCATCTTGGACGGACAAGTATGTTAAAGCAGACTTGTCTGGCGCCATCGGTTGAGTTCGGGTTTGTAGCAGCACTCGGGACACTTCTGGCAGCCCAGAACGATACTCCATTGTTTGTCGGAAGCGCGAAAGAGTATGTTTCGATAAACGCATTATTGACCGGCGATAACGACACCGTACTCAGCCGTGCGGTTACTCTTCGGGAGCAAGGCTACGCCTGTTTCAAGCTGAAGGTTGGCGGGCGTGCGGTAGATGATGATGTCCGTCTCGTGCACCGATTACGAGAGACGGTAGGAGATCGGTGCGACCTGCGGCTCGATGCCAACCGTGCCTGGGGCATCAATGATGCCCTATTGTTTCTTAAGCAAGTTGCTTTGTGTGGCATCGAACATATCGAAGAGCCGGTGAACTCGTTTGACCTCTTACACGATTTGTTGAGGGGAAAAAATCTGGCTGTGCCTATCGCCTTAGATGAAACGCTGGTCGAGATCGATTCGGTTACGCAGATTGAGCGATTATTGTTAGAGTCAGACGATGTCTCCACGCTGGTGATCAAACCGACTCTTCTGGGTTTTTGTCGGGCGCATCAGTTTATCCGACTGGCGCGTCAACGGAATATGCGTGTTGTGATCAGTTCATCGTTTGAAAGCCCGGTCGGTATTTCTTTTCTGGCACAGATGGCTGCCGCCGCCAACGACTCTGACATCGCCGCAGGTCTCGGTACACTTGATTGGTTCCCGCCGCAATGCCGCCTTCCCGGAACCGACAGAGGTCGAATCGATATTAAGCCTGCATCGGGGATTGAGATGCTTAGTCAAGGCTGGCTGGATGAGGTGGAACTTGATGACTAAGATCACCTGCCCACTCAGCGATGCGGCCGCGAAGTTTGCCGACCATCCGGCCATTGTTACCGGTGATCAAACGCTGACCTACGCTCAGTATGATTCAGTCGTCGACAGTTTTGTCAGTAGTCTCACCGACAGCGGCGTCAAGTGCGGTGACCGGGTCGCACTTATCTCAGACTCTGGTGCATCATATCCGTCGGCGATACTGGCGATTATCCGAGCCGGAGCGGTGGCCTGCCCGATCAGCACACGGTATCCGCGTGAGCAACTCCAGGTGATCATGAAGACAATAGCGCCGGATTGCACGCTGCTCGGAGGAGAGTATCGGGGCATGACCGGAGTACTGCCCGGACAATCGATCCTCGTTGAGGATTTAATCCAAAGTCGGAGCGATCATAAATCCAACCCCGAAGAGATTGATCTCGATAGGGAAGCCACTGTCATGCTCTCATCGGGAACAACCGCTCGACCGAAGGCAATAGTACATACCTATGCCAACCATTATTACAACGCGCTGGGATCGAATGAAAATATTGTCCTTGGACCGGGTGATCGGTGGCTTCTGTCATTGCTGCTCTATCATGTGGGCGGTCTGGCGATTATTTTTCGGGCGCTTTTCTCCGGCGCGGCAGTTATCATTCCGGCCATTGGGGTTGATATTGCCGAGGCGATAGATCGCTACTCGCCAACTATTATTTCGTTGGTGTCGGCGCAGTTGAAAGAGCTAATGCGTGACGAAAATTCGACAGATCGGTTAAGAAAGCTCCGTGCTATCCTTCTCGGCG
>DAOUUR010000533.1 GCA_030668045.1 bacterium | reverse complement strand
GAGATATGGTCGATTTGCTATATTGGAACTGCACGCTCGACGGTGCAACTCTAAGTGCCACATACAATAAACCCTTCAGCATACTCGCTGAAGGGACTCAAACTCAAAAATGGCGGGGTTGACGAGACTCGAACTCGCGGCCTCCTGCGTGACAGGCAGGCGTTCTAACCAACTGAACTACAACCCCGATCTAAGATCGTGTATCGGTCATCACTGACCGTTTCTCAACTATCGTCTCAACCGTCGCCGAGCCACCCGACAAATCTGGGCGGTACTGGATTCGAACCAGTGACCCCCTGCGTGTAAGGCAGGTGCTCTAACCAGCTGAGCTAACCGCCCAATCAATACAGACCATCCGGCCAACGGTCGGCTCCATAAAAGGAACCTACAAATACTCTATTCAGGACAACATCAAATATCCTGAGGAGAATGACAAAATACTCAAAACTCCAAAAAAAGCAAGGCCAAATATGTGAGCTTACCTGACTGACAAAACCCCCGATCAATAGCTTCCAATCCCCCTAAATCGCCCGAAACTGGCACGGATACTCTGTTTTCGTTGATCTCTGCCGATAATAATGTTTGACCGCAATCCCCCGAACCGCTATTATTTACAATAAGTTGGAGAGATAACTATGACTTTCGACCCTTCCATATTCAAAGCATACGACATCAGGGGAGTCTATCCAGTACAGCTCGACGCGGAGCTTGCCTACAAAATTGGCTACGCTCTGGCCTCCCTCCTGAAACCAACCACGATAGCTGTCGGTCGGGACATGCGAACGTCATCTGAGGAATTGTTCGAACACCTTTCGCGTGGAATTAACGACCATGGCGTCGATGTTATCGATATTGGCCTAGTCTCTACCGATGGTCTCTACTACGCAGTTGGGAAATTTGACTATGATGGCGGCGTCATGATTACCGCTAGCCACAATCCAAAAGAATACAACGGTTTCAAAATATGCAGAAGCAAGGCCGAGCCACTCTCAGGCGATGAAGGGCTCGATCAGATCAAGAGATTTATCGAATCTGGTGCGGCTATGCCGAAGTCTCCTTCGCCCGGCAATATTGTCCGCCGTGACATATCCGAATCATACGCGGCCCACTGCATGTCGTTTGTTGACCTGGCAAAAATCAAGCCGTTCAATGTCGTGATAGATGCCGGCAACGGGATGGCAGGCGCTACCTTGCCCCCCGTTCTGGAGAAGCTGTCGATCAACGCCACCCGACTCTACTTTGATCTCGACGGTCAATTCCCCAATCATCCGGCCTCTCCAATCGAACTTGAAAATCTTGAGGACCTCATTGTCAAGATCAAGGAAACCGGAGCCGATTTTGGGGTGGCCTTCGATGGCGACGCCGACCGGATGTTTCTAGTAGACAAAAACGGCCGGCAACTCGGTGGCGACATGGTTACGGCAATGGTTGCCAAGTCTCTCCTAAAAATACATCCAGGCGAAACGATCCTTTACAATCTAATCTGTTCTCGAGCCGTCCCCGAACTGATCGAAAAGTTGGGCGGGACAGCCATTCGGACAAGAGTAGGCCATGCCCTGATCAAACCCCTCATGAAACAACACAACGCTGTCTTTGGAGGGGAGCATTCGGGACATTTCTATTTCCGCGACAACTGGTTTGCCGATTCCGGCTTGATTGCTTTTCTGGTATGTCTGGAACTTCTCTCAGTCGAAGGCAGACCTCTTGACGAGATGATGGCTGAGATCGATCCATATTTCCGTTCGGGCGAGATCAACAGCCGCGTCAGTTCGGTCTCTGAAGTGATAGACAAAGTCAAAAGCGCCTTCTCTGACGGCCAGCAGGACACAGAGGACGGACTGACTGTCCAGTACCCTGACTTCTGGTTCAATTTGCGACCCTCCAACACCGAACCTCTCCTGAGACTGAATATTGAAGCGGAAAGCAAAGATTTGCTGGAAGAAAAAATGAACGACCTACTGTCAATTATCAGAACTTAATTATGACCGATTCAATAGCTCACATTCTGATCGTCGATGATGACATCAATCTGCTTGAGTTGCTGGCCGACACCATCAAATCGATCGGCTACAGCGTTAAAGCGGCACCGGGTGGAATCGAGGCTCTCGAGATGCTTACCGAAGAGAAATTTGACCTCGTTAT
>DAOUUR010000521.1 GCA_030668045.1 bacterium | reverse complement strand
GGCCCCGGTGGCTACACGGCCGCGATCCGGGCTGCCCTGAAAGGCGCCAGGGTTGCCGTTGTGGAGAACGATAAACTGGGAGGGGTCTGTCTCAACCGCGGATGCATCCCCTCCAAAGCGTTGATAGCCTCCGCAATCCAGTACAAGAAAACTAAAGAAGCAGCCACCTACGGTATCAATCTGGCCTCACCGCCTACCTGTGATTGGGTCGCTATGCGTGCCCGCAAAGACAAGATTGTAGCCGGACTGGTTGGTGGGATTGGGCAGCTTTTCAAGTCGCACGGTGTTGACCACTACCAGGGCTTTGGTCGAATTGCTTCCGCCAACGAAATTGCGGTCATCGACCAGGCTGGTGCGGAAACGAGACTGGCGGCTGACAATATCATAATTGCGACCGGCTCACGTTCGGCTGATCTACCGGGAATACCGATCGACGGTCAGCGAGTAGTGACATCGGATCATATGTTCGAGCTTGAGAAGCTACCGTCGTCGATCCTGATTATCGGAGCTGGTGTGATTGGTTGCGAATGGGCGTTCATGTTGTCGCATCTCGATGTAAAAGTTACGATAGTTGAGATGCTTGACCATGCCCTGCCGATGGAAGATGAGAACTCTTCGAAACTAATCGAGAGAGAGTTGAAAAAGCTCAAAGTGGGACTCTCTCTGGGAAGCCAGGTGGAATCTCTTACGGTCGAAAAAAATGGAGTGACCGCCACCCTGACCGGAGGCAAGACGGTCGAGACCGAGCAGGTGCTGGTCTCGGTTGGGCGAGCGTTCAATACGGGCGATCTCGGGTTGGAGAAGGCTGGCGTTGATTTGAACGAGAACAGATCGATCAAAGTTGGTCCCGATTGCCGGACAGTTGTGCCACACATATTCGCCATCGGCGACGTGGCCGGAGAGTCGCTTCTGGCCTACACGGCTGTTCACGATGGTACAGTTGCGGTTGATAACGCCCTGGGGGGCGCCGCAGAGAAAAACTACACCTGTGTGCCGTCGGTCATATTTACGCATCCGGAAGTTGCCTCGGTCGGCCTCACTCAGAAGAAAGCTGCTGAAAAGTATGATGTCGGCATCGGAAAGTACCCGCTTCGCGCGCTCGGCAAAGCGCATGCAGAAAATGAGATCACCGGTGAGGTCATGGTGATCGGTGACCGCAAGACCGACAAGCTCCTCGGTGTGCACATGGTCGGCGCCCACGCCACCGAGATCATCCACACGGCGGCACTCGCTATCGACAGGGGCCTGACCGTCACGGAGCTTGGTTTGCTGACTTTCGCCCATCCGGTTATATCTGAGGCTCTGATGGAAGCGGCGCACGACTTTCACTCAATGTCGGTACATTTGGCACGCAAGCGTTAGCGGCGCAGTTCTTGGCGGTTTGGCCCTCTAAGGCCGGATTGACGGTTGATCTGACGCATCGGCTGCGTACTGTTATCTTCGCACAGGTTAACGTGTTGTGCTGTTTTGGAATGAAAAGCGGTGGCGCAGCTGTTGCGTCATGGTTTTTTCGTTGATAGTCGCCGAGGTGCATGTGAGGGCGTATCCTGCTTTGCATCAACGTGTTATCATTGTTGACCGGGTGGGGCATCCAGTTTGGCACAACAGTTGTTTATAGATAATGCGAAGTTAGTTACTCTTAATATATAGGACATGGCGGTGTAGGGTATATTGAGAGGTGGGGATCGAGGAGTTCCTTCTGAGAAGGGAACTCCTTTTTTTTGTGTAAAGGCGATTCGGCTTGGGGCGATTTATTTAAAAATGATTTCCATAGGAGCGTTTTGCATCGGCACGATTTGCCGTGGGGGTGTAACGCATTTGGGCGATTTGTATTGGGGGCGATATGCATTAGGGCGACTTCCACAGAAGTGATTAGCATCGGCACGATTTGTATTGGGTGTGATATGCAGTTGAGAGCAATATGCATCAAATGGGCGGTTTTGCGGTGTGGTTAGTTATCTCTTGACTGTGCCGATATTATTGCTAAATTAGCCTGCTTTCATAATGGCGGTGTAGCTCAGCTGGTTAGAGCAGTGGAATCATAATCCACGTGTCCGGGGTTCAAGTCCCTGCACCGCTATTTTTCTTTGTGCCGTTTCGATCTAATCCAGACACGGCCTATTTGAAACTAAGGCGTGTAGTCTTCTGGCTTTGGCATGTCAGCATGCTAGCATATTAGAAAGGAGCCATTGAT
>DAOUUR010000542.1 GCA_030668045.1 bacterium | reverse complement strand
GTCGCCCGCGCTAATACCGAGGTATCGATCTTCTCATTAACAAAGCCACCAGCGGCCACGACCCTGAGCGCACTCTCGATTGGAAGTTTCGCCTGAATTGCTTCGGCAATCTTGCTGGCAATCACCTGCGGGTTTTCTTTCAGCAGGCGAGCATACCTAAAAACAGCCAGAGCGTACCGACCCATCGTTGGGTCCTTCGGTCGCTCGAAACCAGAGATCAGCGAATCAGCATCGAATGATAAATTATCTCCTGCCTCAGCAGCAGCGTCGGGATAGACTTCGTCAAATGCCGCTGCAGTAGCAGTGGCCAGTTCAGTCAGATGAATGTCGACGGTCTTTATATCAATCATTGGTCCTACTTGTCATTCTTGCAAAGACTGTAATATAGGATTTTTGAAACGGTTCTAAAGTGAAAACTTAGGAAAATGGGTGCCGATTGCCGATCAGATCGCCCTTCGGACCGATTTGAGAAATCGTCCCACAGACTGCAGGCGGGTCGCTCTCGTCTTTGACCGACGGAGCAGATCGACCAGCGCCGACCCAATTACGACCCCATCGGCATACCGCACCAGACGTTTGGCAGTCTGGGCCGATGATACCCCGAACCCGGCTACAAACGGCCAGGTTAGCTGGCTTTTCAAGCGCTTGAGGTAGGCATCGGTTTCGGCTCCAAACGTCCGGCCACTGCCGGTAACGCCGGTGACTGTGACCGCATAGACAAAATCGGTAGAGTGGCGATTGGTCAAGCTTACTCGTTTGTCCGACGAAGTCGGCGCTACCAGGAATATGGTCGAGAGACCGTTGCTCCGGCAGGCCGCTCTAAATGTGCTCGCCTCTTCAATTGGTAAATCCGGGATAATGAATCCATCAACTCCGGCACCTGCCGCCGTCGAGTAGAGATCGACTCCCTGCCATGCTATGATCGGATTGATGTAGCCCATCAGGACAATCGGTATGTCAGAGTGAACACGCACTTTCTCGACGATCTTGAGAATTCGTGACAGGCTGATGCCGCCTTCCAGCGCTTTCTGCGATGATAACTGAATCTGTGGACCATCGGCCAGCGGATCGGAAAACGGAATACCAAGTTCAACGATATCGCACCCCTGATCCTCGGCCACTTTGACAAGTTCGACCGTAGTAGCGATGTCCGGATATCCGGCGGTGAAAAAAGGAACCAGTAATTTTCCCCCGCTCGGCGCTGCCAGCCTGTTGGCAATACGGTTGCTCATTTGCTGGCGTCCCATTCGTTGATGATCGGCATGTCTTTATCGCCGCGACCGGAGAGGCATACCACCAGCCGCTCATTCTTGTTAAATCCTTTGCGACCTTTGATTACCCAGGCCAGAGCGTGCGATGTCTCCATTGCCGGTATGATCCCCTCCAAACGGGAGACTAATTTGAACGCTGAGACAGCCTGTCGATCGGTCACCGAAACATACCGAACGCGCCCGAGGTCTTTTAGATACGAATGTTCCGGCCCAACACCGGGATAGTCAAGACCGGCTGAGATTGAATGCGGCAGAACAACCTGACCATCCGAATCATAGATCAAGTAGCTGTAGGAACCATGCAGAACTCCCGGCTTCCCCTTCAAAAGCGTAGCGGCGTGACGTCCACTCGTCAATCCAAATCCTGCCGCCTCCACCCCGATCAAACTGACGCTGCTATCGGCAAGAAAGGCATCGAACATGCCAATCGCGTTTGATCCGCCGCCAACACATGCAATGATTGCATCGGGAAGCTTGGCGAATAGACTGCGACATTGTCGCCGCGCTTCCTTTCCGATCACACTCTGGAAATCGTGAACGATCATCGGATACGGGTGCGGTCCTACCACCGAACCGATTATGTAGAAAGTGTTGCGAATGTTGGTCACCCAATCACGAAGAGCCTGACTGGTGGCATCTTTGAGGGTGCGACTACCGGACTCGACCGCCACAACCTCCGCACCTAGCAGGAGCATCTTCTCAACATTCGGTTTCTGCCGTTTCATATCTTCGGTACCCATATAAACAACGCAGGGAAAGCCGAACCGAGCACACACGGTCGCTACCGCCAGACCATGCTGCCCGGCGCCGGTCTCGGCAATAAT
>DAOUUR010000388.1 GCA_030668045.1 bacterium | reverse complement strand
TACATTGCCGGAATGACTGACCGCTACGCGACTGAGAAATATGAACAGCTACGAAGACGGTAGTGGTAGGGAGTTAGGAACATGGCGGAACCGTTATAAGGTTCTGCGCTACGAGGCTGAGAAACAGTAGGAGCAAAGTGATGGGAGACACGACAGATCGCCACAAACGGTTGCAGCAGCAGATGAATCCCACCACGCTCAATGCGCTCAGGGATAAAGGGTGTGATCTTGCGGCAAAGCAGAGTGTCACGAGTGTCTTTTTCGCGGGGAGTAACGAAGCAGCAGGGCATCTAAAGAGTGTGCTCATTGCTCGTGGTTTCACGGACGTGAGTAGCTCCCATATGATTGTCGATGACTGCCGATCGAAATGGAGCATTGAGGCTGTTCGGCTGTTGACGCTCTCGTTGCGGGCAGTGAACGATCTGACTGACAAGTGCGTTGATATCGCTGCCGACGTAGGTGTTGTTTATGATGGGTGGTACACAGAAACACAGTGAATGCCCCACACCTTGGGGCGGGCTAACGAATTCTCCCACCAAGGTCACCCCCGCCCCTACCCCCGCACCTCTTCGATTACCGAGTTGCTGGTCTGGCCGTCGCGACCGGTGACCTGCCATGATTCGTGGAGGCGGTAGCGGCCATCGTCGAGAAGTTCCGGAACCGAAGTACAGCTGCCGGAAAAGAACTGTCCGTCGTTGTTGAGGTACTGCCAGATCATCGCCAGCCGGTCATCTTCAAGCACCCGAGCCACCAGCGTACCCTTGGCCACATTGCCACCATCAAAAATTCCCCAGACAGCATCCCCCCGCTGGAAATAATGAAAGCGGGTCTCGCCGGTCATGTCGCCGTCGTGATAATTCTCTACGCCAACAAAGACCTTATCGTTGTAGTTGAACCGAGCCATCGCTCTTGTAGCATAACATTCCGGGATGTCCGACGCCAGTTCAATCGGGCCGCTGATTCTGCCCTCAAATTGTCATATAGAGCCATCTTTTATGAACCTGCTTGCACGCCCATGGGCGTTCTCAAGCTAAGAACTTTGCGTAAGGCGTAGCTATGCAACAGCTTAAATAAGCCGCGCCTCAGAGGCATGGGGATTGCATCGTTGATTGTTTTATGGAGTGTTATTTCGGGACATTTGCCCTTCCGGATCAGAACAGTCTGGAGAAGAGCGCTGTGGTTGCTTTCCATATTCCGGAGATAGGGATACGGTTCAAAGCGCCTTTTGATGCGGTCGATCATTGCCATTCAGCCTATGCTTCTCTTTTGGCTCTGCTTGAGTTTATCGATTCAAACCAGAAGTATTTCTCCAAGCATGGTTACCAGATTTTTGGCAACAATCTGGCGGTGATCAATCAGGTGAACAAGGTGCAGGCCAGCCCCGAGCTTTATCAACACTTGCTTGAAAAAGCGCTGGGCTACCGCGACAAGTACGGTTTCTCACTTCAGTGGGTACCCTCGACCGGCAACTCCGCCCTGAGCGGCCTTTTAGATTGACGTCTCGGCTTCATCGGCTGTATCTTGCAGCCATATGGTTACCCCTCAGACCCTATTTAAGGAAATCAGCGCTGGCAAATTCAAGCCCGCCTATTACTTTTTTGGATCCGAAGATTACCGGATCACCGAGGCTGAGAAATATGTCGCGCGGCAGTTTCTACCCGACCTTCAGCGGACGACCAATTATCGGAAAATAGACGGACGGCGGACCTCGTGTAACGATCTGGCGCTGGAGTTGTCCAACCTGCCGATGCTCGGTGAACGGCAGCTATTTGCGATCTCCGATTTCCAGAGCTACTCACCGAAAGAAGTGGTGAGGATTTTGGGGCTGCTTTCTCCACCCGATGTCAACAGAGTTGTTATTTTCAAGTCGCCATCGGTCCGCGCTCCCAAGAAGAAATCGGCTCTTCTTAAAAACCTTGATGCTGCGGTCGTGGTGGTTCAGTTTGATCGGTTCAGCGAGGGCGAAGTCAGCCGTCGGGCGAGCAGTCGGCTGAAAAAAGCTGGTATTGAGATTGAACCGGCGGCACTCAAACTGCTGACCGCCTTGATTGCCGGGGACGGTGGTGGGTTGGAGGGCGAGGTCAATAAGCTGCTCAACTACAAGGCGAGCGGCGGTGTAATCGAGGTTAGCGATGTCGAGAGAGTTTGCAGCGGGCATGAGGTCCACAATATATTCGAACTAGCCGACAAAGTGGTCGCCGGTAATGTTGGTGATGTGCTCAAATCGCTCAACGGGCTGGTCGCCGAGGGACACAGTCCGGTCACGTTAACGACTTTGCTCCAGCAGCATTTTACATCACTATATCTGGTTAAAAACGGCAAACGCGCACTTGGGAATCGTAATTTCCCGTTTATCCTCAATCGTTTGCGTCAGCAGGGCTCACGTTACGACAACGCCCAACTTGAACAGATAATTGTTGAGATCGCGCAGACCCACGCAGACCTTCTGAAAGGTAAAGTGAAAAAGCAGGAAATGCTGGTGGAGATGCTGATGCTTCAGCTGGCCCGGGAAAGCGGCGGTCGAGGAATGAGACCGTAAGATTGCAGCCGAAATATGAATGATGAGAGGGAAGAAAAGGCGTCGGGTCGGGTAATACCGAAGAGAACGGATCAGACTGAGCGGCAGTTGGTGGAAGCTGCCCAGGCCGGTGACCAGAAGGCGTTTGGGCTGCTGATTCGCCGACATCAGAAAAAACTGTTTCGGTATATCTATGGACTGGTTGGGTCATTCGACGCCGCGGAGGATGTGGTTCAGGAAGCGTTCGTCAAAGCGCACAAGGCTTTGGGGACATTCCGAACCGAGTTCGCTTTCTATCCCTGGTTGTCAACGATAGCCCGCAACCTGGCGTACAACCAGCTCAGCCGCGAAGAGAAGAAGGAGTCACTTGAGAATCTTCAGGAAAAAGGATTTGATCCCCGCTCGACCGATCTGGGACCGCTGGAAGGTCTGCTTGATCGCGAGTCGGGCAAGAGATTTTATGAGGCGCTGATGGCGCTGCCGGTTAAGTACCGGTCGGTTTTTACATTGAGGCATTTGGAAGATATGGACTACGCGCAGATCGCAAG
>DAOUUR010000526.1 GCA_030668045.1 bacterium | reverse complement strand
GCGTTCTTACTCCCGACTCTCTGATCAAAGATGTTGACACAGCCTACTACTATACAGACTCGGCTGGTGTTACAAGCGGGACCGCTGTTCCAAGTGACACTACCTTCAACCAGTATCGCACCCGTGTGCGTGGCAAGTATATGCTGGTGGCCAATCTTGAACTTCAGATTCCGATAGCCGAGCGGCAACTCTACGCCCTCCTGTTTTTTGACGCCGGCAACTCCTGGCTGAACAAGAACGATATCAAGCCGCTGAAGGGTCTCTACAGAGGCGCGGGGATCGGGTTCAGAGTATTAGTACCGGGGATAGGTACGATTGGATTCGACTTCGCCTATCCACTGGATGTCTTACGAGATGAAAAACAAGGGTGGAAACCACATTTCCAGATAGGCACAACGTTCAGGTAATTACTGATAACACTATTATAGGGTGAAAGTATGCGCATTACTATGAGATTGATTCCGTTTGCAGTCGTGACTATTCTGCTACTTGGGCTGGTGGCTTCAGCCAGTGCTCAGGGCCCCAAAATCGGCTACGTTGATGACCAGAGGCTGCGCGCGGAGTACAAAGCGTTTGTCGATGCACAGGAACAGTGGAACGTGGAATCGACTGCCTGGGATGAAGAGGCTGCTTCCAAGCAGCAGGAACTCCAGACACTGATCGAAGAATACGAAAAGCAGAAACTGATCCTCTCCGATGAAAAACGTCGGGAACGTGAAGCTGCTATCAGGGCCAAAGAAGAGGCACTCGATGCTTACACCCGCCAGATATATGGTCCCGGCGGATCCGGTGAGAAGCTACAGCAGCGACTGATGGCGCCTATCATTGAAAAACTCAACACTGCCATTGAGGCTGTTTCGGTCGAACTGAATTACGATCTGGTATTCAACTCGCAGGGGTTGGTTTATGCCAAAGACGGCCTGGACATAACCGACAAGGTACTGGAGTATCTTGAGGAAAACGACGAGTAACACTCGTTTCAATCTGGTCGAGCTGGCCGCCAAGGTTGAAGCTGAGCTTGAAGGTGATGGAGCGACCGTAGTAGAAAACGCCGCTCCTATCGAATCAGCAGGGCCCGGCGAGATAAGCTTTGTCGCCAACTCCGCCTATATCAAACATATTGAGACCACCAAGGCTTCGGCCCTGGTTCTCGACCCAACCACACCCTCCGGCGGGATACCAACTCTTCGCCACGCAAATCCATACCTAACGTTTGCCAAAATTGTCGATCTGCTCTACCCACCTCAGCGCCTGGTCGGAGTGGGTGTCGACGAACTGGCGGTGATTGATGACGCCGCAACAATTGACCCCTCCACAGGCATTGGCCCCCTCTGTCATGTTCGGGAAAGGACCACAATAGGTTGCAACTGTCAGTTGGTCTCTTCGGTGTACGTGGGAAGCGATGTCACTATTGGCAATGACTGCCTGATCTATCCCGGGGTCAGAATCATGGACGGGTGCAGCATTGGTGATCGGGTTATTATCCATGCCTCGACCGTCGTAGGCTCCGATGGATTCGGCTACGCCGAGACCGAAACCGGCCTGCGGAAAATCCAGCAGGTGGGGTGGGTGGAGATATCCGACGATGTTGAAATCGGTTCCAACGTATCGATTGACCGTGGCGCTATCGGCCCGACCAGAATTGGCCGGGGAAGCAAAATCGACAACCTGGTGCAGATCGCTCATAATGTTGAGATAGGTCAGCACTCGATTATCTGTGGCCAGACGGGAATCTCAGGATCAACCAAAATCGGCAACGGCACGATTCTGGCCGGACAGGTCGGCGTGGTCGGTCATGTATATATTGGCGATGGTGTCAGGGTGGGCGCTCAGTCGGGAGTCTCAAAGTCAATCAGTGACGGCAAGACTGTTTTTGGCTGTCCGGCTCGCGACATCATGGTCATCAAACGAATTGAGGGCGCCCTCACCCGTCTCCCCGACTTGCTCAAACGGGTCAAGAAACTCGAAGACGACCACTCCTGAGAAACCGGCTACCTCTATGACGTGGTCAGCCGTTCTTCGATACTGGCGACCTTCTCCCACGTAATTTCCATCCGCTCAATATTCTCGATCACCGAATCAAAGTCGTTACGACGGGCGGCCTGCCGAACTGTCTGCAGACGTTCCCATTGTGACCGATTGAGCACTTTCCACTCG
>DAOUUR010000103.1 GCA_030668045.1 bacterium | reverse complement strand
GAACCCTCACCCTCCTGCAACACCGAAACCTTCAATACATGGTGACGGTCAATGAACTGATCGAGCACGACCGAAGAAACCCGCTGTCGCATTTCTCGCCCATCAATGACAACCTTGCATATAGCCGGTGTCTCAATAACAGGGGCCGGTGTCTCAATACCTGCCGTCGGCTTTTCACTCATTACCATAAGAGAATCCTATACTCTCAAAAAGGAGAGCCGGGCAGGACACAAACCCCACCCGGCATCTGGTTATTTTCTATTCTTCCCAGCGATTGTCGATCATTGCCGCACCGATCGTTAACCGATGGCAGGAGATTTCAAAGTACTCAAAAACCTGATCATCCGCTTTGTCCTTCACATGCGGAATAGTCTCTTCGTACTTGGTAATGAAGCCTTCCTCCCACTTCAGAACCTTCATGTCGGAATCATCCGGTTTCCTGAAAGACACTGATCCTGCCTTCCAGTTGGTCTCGGCTGAATTCATCGCCCACATACTGATAGCATCGGTCTCATCCGACTCTCTCCAAATCTTGATCGTACCAGCATGGGCGCGATCCGCCGGGCGACCGGTTTCATCCTTAGCGGTGTAAATGTTATAAGACACCGAATAGACGTTCTTGTACTTGACGCCGTCAATTTCCAGAGCTGGTCTGCGTGCCATGACTTACTCCTCCATTAGTAACGCTTAATTAGATTTCAGTTCGTGGTTATCCATTGTCAATTCGAGCCGGTCGGCCTGAACCAGCCAGCTCGATACTAACTAATGTGCTACTTATCCTTCACGTTAGTCTGATCACCCTCACCCCAAGCCATAAACTCAATATTGAATGTACGAGCCGGGTACTTCGGGTTCAGACTGACCTTAACATCGATTTCCTGACGCTTGCGCATCTCCTCGTCGGCAAAAATTTCGACCTTGAAGTCCTGAAGGATATTATCTCCACCGGAGATTGCCTTCATGAACTTGTCAATATCCTTACGCATCGTATCGACAAAACGCTGGTCGATAACTGAGAAGGTCTGCTTGTTCAGGTAGTTTCGCAGAGTCTTGTAGACATAGTCATACGTTCTGCGAATCGAATAGACATTGAACGTTTCTTTCGTAAAGAGCGTCGCCGCTCCCATCGACACAGCCGTCCCTTCAAAACTGACCATCGGGTTGACGCCCTTCTCATTGATCTTGGAAGCGTCCGGCTGGTTAGCTTTGAAACGGAGATACTTGGCATCATTGATTTTCCCATGCTTAAAACCGGCCATTGGCTGCTGCATGCCTACAGAGAGATCACCCTGATACATCTTGCCAGCGACAGCCGCTGAAGGCGGAATCCACATGTCGTCGTCTTCGTACTGGTTGGCCTCACGAGCCTGCAGGTAGTTGGCAAAGACCGAAACATATTGCTTGTAACTGTCAATACCCGGCAGATTAGCGTAGTTGGGATCCTCAAGCATGTCCATCGTCTCCTCAAAGGTCTCGAAATTGGGGAGATCTGTCATCACATGCAGTTTATTGGGGAAACCAAGCCCACGAGCAACCATATCGATATTCTCGACACTGCCGAGATAACCGGGGATGACGGCCATGCCGAAGCACTCTTTGATGCTCCACTCACGATAAAGATCGGCCACCGCTTTGCTCATCTGCTCGAATTTTTCCTTATCGTCGGGATCGGTTAGTTCTTCGGCACTGACGTTGGAGAAGTACGCGTTGACCTTCTCATCCGGCTCCGCCTGCGCATTTGCAAAGAACTTGTCGACCGCACGATACGTTGTCTCCAGTACACGACCCGCCTTGTGAACCTTCTTCATGTTCTTTTCAAGGTTCTGCTCCAGCTTGGTCGCCCGCTCGTTGATCTCCTTGCGGAAATCGTCCGGCTTGCCATCCTTGGAGAGATGCTGTTCCCAGAGTTTGAGTCGCTGGGCCAGCAACTGGCGCTGAGTTGCAAAATTCTTCTTAGTAAGGAACTCTTTGCGCTGGAAGTCCTTCTTTGGATCGAGCCATTCTACGCCGCGAACCAGATCACCATCGGGAGTCTTAAACGACGGCAACAGGGCGGCTAGTTTGGAGAAATCACCAAAGGAGTCTCCCAGCAGATTGGCAAACTCGTCATCGGAGATTGCCTCCGCGGCTGGTGCCGCTTCCGGCTGAGCTTCCGCCGGCTGTGGCTGAGCTTCGTGTTTTTCTTCTTCACCCATAGGTAATCACCTCACCTCTACTCGGACAGAAGGTCAATGTAGTAACGCGCCACCTTCAACAAAGCTTCTTTTTTCTCTTTGTCAGCCAGCGTTTTCTTCAGCGCGTTATTCTTCTTCAATTGTTTGTCGAGATCGGACAGCATTTCTTTGCTGTAGTACGTCTCGCGCAAGTTGTCGTCTTTCTCGATCAATTCCTTCGATGAAAAATCCTTCATCGCCTTGATCTCGAAATGAGCGTTAACCTGTTCGCCTTCAGTGCTCTCAAGCTCAGCATCGAACGAGGGACGAAACTTCTCGAACACCTCTTTGGGATTGACACACTTGACCGGCGCAACATCGGCGTCCTCGTCGTTGTTGAGCTTGGCGGCATACAGGAGCTTGTTGGATGGGAGCAACTCTACGGGGATTGAGTCATCTTTCTTGATCCGCTCGGTCGCACCCAGGATGAATTTAGCCATCTAAACCCTCCGGTTTGGATTTATAGGTCATTAGTCAGTTTCTACTCTCGCAAAGGTATAAGCATCGTCTTTGACTTCAACCCGGATGTGATCCCCGGGCGAGACATTGCCGGTAATAATATCCACTGACAGACGATTGATTATGTCTTTCTCGATAATACGCTGGATCGGCCTGGCGCCAAGTTCGATCGTGTAGCCATCGGCAGCCAGTTTCTTCTGTGCCTCGGGCGTCAGTTCCGCCTTGATGTCCTGCTCCTTCAGCAACTCACAAAGGTTGTTGAATTCCAGCCCGGCGATAACCTCCACCTGCTCTGGCGTGAACGAATGAAAGATGATAATATCATTGAGCCGGTTGAGAAACTCCGGTCGGAACTTAGAAAAAAGGAAACCGCGCACCTCTTCCATATCAACTTCCCGCCCTTCCCGGTCGGCATCCAGAATCTTTTCGGCGGCATAGTTGGATGTCAGAACAACAAGCGTATTGGAAAAATCAACCGTCCGACTCTGGCCGTCGGTCAAGCGACCGTCATCAAGAAGCTGCAACAGAAGATTGAAAACATCGGGGTGAGCTTTTTCGACCTCATCGAACAGAACAATTGAGAACGGTTTGCGACGAACCGCTTCGGTCAGAACACCACCCTCCTCGTATCCAACATATCCCGGAGGAGCGCCAATCATCTTGGCGACTGAATGCTTCTCCATGTACTCGGACATATCAAACCGCACCATCGCATTCTTGTCATCGAACAGGAACTCAGCAATCAATTTCGGGAGATGCGTCTTACCTGTACCGGTCGGCCCCAAAAAGAGGAACGATCCGACCGGCCGGTTGGCCATCTTGAGTCCGGCGCGCGACTTGCGAATGGCATTAGCCACTCCGATAATTGCTTTCTCCTGTCCAACAATTTTCTTCTTGAGATGCGCTTCCATGTTGAGAAGACGGTCCTTCTCGGCGGTAAGCATCTTGGAGACGGGAATACCGGTACGGCGCGCCACCACGGCAGCGATGTCAGCATCGCAGATTCTCTCCTCAAGATTATCCACAACTGACTTAAGAGCCTTGAAGCGATCTATTTTTTCGCCAAAAGCCTTCTTCAGGTCATCCGGTTTCAGTCTGGGTGAGCTCATAATTCCCCTCCCGCAACTTCGATTCGGTGTCCCCAGAAACCCTCAAGCCGCTCCATGTTCTTTTCAAACTCGTCGTAAAGCGAATAGAGATTATCAAAAGCCTCGGTGTCCTTCTTGGGGTCTTTCCCCTGACATGCCGCAAATGCCTTTTCAATCTCAGTGACCCGGGTTTCCATAGTCGGGATTCTCTCTCTTGAGTACTCGCGTTTGACCGAAAACTCCGATGCCGCCTCGTCGATAATATCAAGAGCAATATCAGGCAGGTTACGCTCACTAAGATACCTCTTGGCATATTTGACCGCACCAATTATCGCCTCGGAATCATAAGTGATCTTGTGGTGCTCTTCGTACTTGGGCACGACCCCAACGGCGATACTGATTGCCTCATCGACACTCGGTTCACCGATTTTCACCCGTTCAAACCGGCGATCCAACGCCTTGTCCTTTTCGAGATACTTGGTGTACTCCTCGACGGTTGTGGCACCAATCAGACGAATCTGACCACGAGCGAGGGCCGGCTTGATTAGATTGGCCGCATCCATCCCACCGGACATACTACCCGCTCCGGCAATAGTGTGAATCTCATCGATGAAGAGTACGATCTTCCCGCCGGACTTAACCACTTCACTGACCAGCGACTTAAACCTTTCCTCGAATTCACCCTTGTACTTGGCTCCGGCCACCATCGAACCCATATCGACCGCCATCACCTTGACGTCCTGCAATACTTTGGGGGTTTTGCCGTCGATAACCGCCTGAGCAAATCCTTCCACGATGGCCGACTTGCCAACACCGGCGCCACCAACCAGCACCGGGCTGTTTTTGCGGCGACGCAGCAGAATCTGAATCATCTGCTGAAGTTCCGGCTCCCGACCAATCATCGGGTCAAACTCTCCAGCCGCGGCCTGATTGGTCATATCAACACAATACCGCAACGTGCCGGATATTTCCTTCTTGCCCTCCGAAGAAGCGGCGTCACCACCGGCCTTACCGACCGATGCGGCGATCTCCTCAACAGTCTTGCTCTCGGCAATCGCTTTGTAAATATCTTCTTTGGTAAGATCAATCTTGTCGCGCACGTATGGCGCCAGATTGGCTTTGGGGTCGAAAATGGCAATAAAGATATGCTCCGGCTCGACTAATGCGTCGAAGAGCTTGGCCTTTTCATCGACCGCCTGAGTCAGTACATCGTGAACCGCCGGCGAAATGCCAAGGTTCTCCCGAGTCTTTGAACGGCTCGACTGATCTTTGAGATACTGCTCGGTGACTGCGGCAACCATCACCGTACTTTTGCCGACCTGGTTGAGGATCGACTCCACCTCGGTTCCCTCTTGCCGGACCACTGCGATCAACAAATGTTCCACCTGAATCTCCGGATGCCGGAACTCGGCGGTAACCTCGCGTGCGATCTTGATAATGGCTCTTGAATCGGATGAATAGTTAGCTATGTCCATTGCTGATCAAACATCTCCCTGGGAGGGCTACCCGTCTGTCAATGAAGCCGGTTAGCGCTCCTAAGCTACAGTGTGATAATTGTTTATTTTACAAGCGACCACACGTAAAGTCAAGTGCTTTTGTCGCTCTTTTTTTTGGCATGCGATGTCTGGTAGCAGGCTTTCAATCATCTTCACTCTGCCTCAATGCAATCCATTCACCGCTTTTCCGGACCCGTTCAATCTCCTTATCCCGTGCCTCGTTGGACATATCCAGGAAGACGTCGGTGTTGACAAGCCTGATATCGGCATCTTCGAGAGCCATCAGGGATCGCAACATCAGGTAAGCCTCGTCACACACCCGCCGCTCTACCGGCATTTCTTCGACCTCGCCGGGCAAAAACGGCGGCCGCAGTATGGTCTTGTCCTTCAGCATTTCTTCGAGCGTGGCAACAATGCGAGATCGAATATGCGCATGCCGAGTCACAACCTGCTGTAACTCCCAGATCATCATCTCCGGATCTTCCGTATCGAGCGCCTCCAACATCGGACTGGCCGGGATATCATTAAGCTCCTGAAGCAACGCTGCAGCTTTGTTGGCGGCATCCTTGTCCTCGCCGTGCATAATCTCGACCAGTTTGCGAACATCCTTGTACGACCTTTCCTTGACTATCCGGGCCAGGTCTTCAAGCTGCTTCTCATTTTCCGGATTTAGCTCCTTAACCGATGCCGCGATTCCTTTAAACACTTCGTTTTCACCTCCTGTATCCTTATCTGAGCAGCGCGGCAGACAAGCCGCTACCACGATTATTGCAATGAACACCATTGGCCGTGGCCAGACTTGATCTCGATCGATGAACTTCGAGCACTTTGTTCTAATCATCATCCTAGTCGCCATACTCGCCATCTAATAGATTCGAAACGCCATACGTTCCTGGCGCGACCCAAGCTGCCGGTTGGTCATGCGAGTAGCGTATTCATGCGTCCTAAACCAGTGATCGTCACCTTCATTAGGATAAGGGCATACCAGCAGGTGGTGAAGCCAGTAGCTTGCTTTCCAATTGGTAGGGGCTGATGTAAAGTAGGCCAATTTACTATCAGGACTGGGGCGCCGCTGCCACCTGAATGATGGATAGTAATCGCCGTTACGGACAATTCGCCAGTAATGGTCTCTGGAACTACATCCGAAATGACAGAAAGTCCGGCAGGCCATCTGCTGGATGCTCCCCAGATCGTACGGCGCCGAAATGGTATTGGTCCAACCGGCATTAAGAACCAGGTGCACCTTTCTCTCGCGTCTAAGTCCCCAATAGGTATGCGATGGTGACCGATATCGCGCCAAAACCAGATTACCTATACCCCCTTCGAGCTGTACTCGCAGGAAACGCCGGGTCCACCTCATGTTCTCATGGCGGCTGAAGGGATGTCGCCGTTCCCGGGGCGGTGGCTCATCCTCAACCTTCATCGGTGCAAAATGGTAGGCATGGTGCTCTATGTCTTCTACCGGAACGGCAATATACTGGAAACCAAGACGGAAAAGGCCCGTCTCGTTGGTTCGGCCGGTGCGACCATTTCCCCACTGGTCACCATGCATATCGACGACACCATCATAAGAATCAAAGCAGGCCCCTCGACCATACCGCGAATGGCCAACGTAGAGGACGATCGCATTTGCCTCCAGAAGCTTTGCCTTGAAATCCGCTTTGGATTGGAGAATATTGATGCGGTATCGGACACGCTGGCTGTT
The DNA here is from genome assembly GCA_030668045.1 of bacterium. Taxonomy (GTDB): domain Bacteria; phylum Zixibacteria; class MSB-5A5; order GN15; family FEB-12; genus DAOUUR01. The sequence goes on along the minus strand of DAOUUR010000103.1, from coordinate 598 downwards.
GTTAATATATTCGGCCTGCGTTCGGTTCGATTCGACCGTTATATCGTCACCGAAGCGGTGCTCAAGATATCCCAACGCCGAATAGGCCCTACTATCCTGCAACGCCTCTATCATCCTGCGGGCGATCTCCTCGTCGGACCAGCCTCGCTGATCCCACCCCCATGATCGAACAAAACCATTAAGCTTCCGGTGCCCAGCAGTGTCGGTGAGTTGCCACATACTCGGATCGGCTGTCAATTCCTGAATACTCTGTTCTTTCCACCGTTGATGGACATCCACGTCACTCTCGTGATTCTGAGCACCTTCGGCGAAATAAATCTGCCGAATCTCGTAGTCGGCGAAAGTTGAAGCGCCGCCAGTGGCGGCTCGGTCGCGTCCCTCACACATCAGGATTGACCTCCCTGGGTACTTGAGCTGCTGTCTTCACTGGTGGATGATTGCGTACCGCTATTTCCGTCGCCGGTAGCCGTCGACTGTGTGGCCGTGTTACTATCTGATCCGGCCGGCGATTGAGTGACTGTGTCACCATCCTCTTCGCCGGTAGACTGAGTCTCTCTCCGGCTAAAACCGGGATTGTCCGGAAATTCTACTCGATAAG
>DAOUUR010000458.1 GCA_030668045.1 bacterium | reverse complement strand
CCAAGGGCAAACAGAAGCGCTGTGGTCGGCTCCGGAATGGCTGTAGCTGTATATGAGCCTTCGAGAACGTCATTGCCGCAGGCCAGACTGGCGTGGAACTCCAGGTCCCTGAAATCACCAATGAGCGAGCGGTGGAGGCGGAATTCCCAAACGTAAGTATTACCGCCATCAGACGCGAGAGCGCCAAAGTCGGTTTCGTAGCGTTCCATCATGCTCAGTTGAACATCGATTTCGCTGCTCATATCGGCCTGACTGTTGTCGCCTTTATCAAAAGCGCCCACGGCGTCCACAATACTGGTATACGGGTAGAAGTCATAGCCGTAGCCACCTACTATCGACGGAATATAGTTCCAGTTGTCGCCCGAGACATCGTACATTCGTGTCAAGCCAGATGTGCCGACGGCCAGTTCCTGCATATCGATGGCCAGACTGTAATCGGCGCCATCAATGCCAATGAAGAGGTCGCCCATCCAGAAGTCCTGATACAAGGATTGTGGGTAGAGATTGGAATATGTTTCAGAGTGCGCGGCCCAGCCAAAGGAATTGGCTAAAGCGATATAGAGGTAGTCACCGTCTTCGGCCACTCGCAACCCTTCGAGGTCGAAGCCCTCGCCGCCTTCATATTGTGTTCCAGGGGAAGGGAGACCTGCTCCGGTCGGATAGGGGATACCTAACGGAGCCGTATTGTTGTTGAAGTCAAACGGGCTGGATCCATCGGCAAAAACGCCGTCGTAGAAGAAATCAAAACCAAAGGCGCAACTGCTCAGTAGTATCAAAGTGGTGGCAATCAGAAAAGTCTTCACTTGTTTGTCCTCATTCGGTGTTACGGCCTAGGTGTATTTTACCTAACACAGTGTTGTATAGCAATCCGGGTGCCGCCATTTTTAAAATGGTGAGCCGCCCTAATGCTCTGTTGTGCAATGAGATGGAGAGGTGGTGGTTTTTGCGCTTTTTTGAGGGTGAGAAGTGAAATGCACATTTTTGTACTTTTGTTGAGCAGATAGTGTGATCCAGTGCGTTGCGAAGGACACGTGTGTGCACAATGCGAATCAGCAAAAAGTGATTGATGTTGGGGTTGAATGCGTAGCGGTACGGAGAGTCAAAAAAGGCAGGTATTGATGAGAAGCAAGCGATTGACTCCCGAAAGTCCGGCGGCAACATCGCAGCAGCCGACTAATCGGATTGATATGGTCAGAGTTGATGAGAAGCGGAGCGGGTTCCGGTCGGCTGGGAAGATTGGCTCCATGCTCAGGGTAGCCAACACCGATATGCTCTCCGGGCGATATCGGGTTCAGCTTTATCGGTTTCTCAGCGATAATATTCCGGCGGTAAGTTCGTGTGTCTGGACATGGGGAAGGCTGGCTGCAGCGCCGGGGGCGTACCGGATTTTCGGAGATGAGAAGGGGCCGTCGGCTGAGAGGGCGGACGCTCGGCTAAAGAGGCTGGCTGATCGTGTCTATGCCACCGGTACCGGTGACGGTAACCGGCAAGGGGTTGCGGCATTTCTTCCCGATCTTTTCACTGCACTTTTCCGGGATGGTATCTTTGGCGGTTTTCTGACGGTCCATCGGGACGGGTCGGGTGTTGACCGTTTTATTCCGGTTGATTCGGCTGACTTGCTCTGTGACAACAGCAGCGGCAGGCAGCGACTGTTTCTTGAGTTAGACTCTGCCCGGATAGATTTGAGTCGTACCGATTTCTATTCTATCCCACTGAGCGGGGGACCTTCGCAGCCTCTTGGTCGGTCAGTTCTGCAGGCCGTTCCATTTGTTTCCTACATTGAGCAGCAGTTAGCCGATGATATGCGGCGGGCCAACCATAATGCAGGGTTCCACCGGTTGCATGTGAAGGTGACACCGCCGGAGCGGATGTCCGGTGAGAGTGATCAGGCGTATGTTGATCGTATCAATGGATATTTCGATTCGACCGTTTCGATGATAAAGTCGTGCGAGGTCGATGACAATCCGGTTACGTGGAACAACGTTGAAATCGAACATATTGGACCCGGTGTTACCAGAGGTGGCACCAATGCGTGGTTCTTGAATCATCGGGCGATGATTGAGGATATCTGCGCGGGGACCAACCTGGCTCCGTTCCTGCTCGGTTATTCCTATGGTGCGACCAACACGTGGTCGAGTTTCAAGTTCGATGTTGTCATGCGGCAGGTAAAGTCGGTCCAAGCTGAGGTGGCTCGATTTATGGAGTGGATCGGTAATGTCGAGTTGGCGTTGGCCGGGTATGATTGCAAATGCCGTTTTGTTTTTGACAATACCTTTGCCTATGAAGCGACCGAAAAGATGACCATAGAAAACAGCCGCATTGACAATATCCTCAAGCTCTATCAGGCCGGTTTGATAGATGAAGAGGCGGCTCGACAGAAGGCGCAGGGGCTGATATAAAGATGTTCTACGACGCGGTTGACTGGCGTCGTGCGATTACCGATTGGGGATATTTTGCATCGGCCGTTCTCAAGATCGACCTTCATCCCGGTCAGGAGGAATGGCTGAGAAATTCGCACCGGCAGGAGAATGTTCTGGTTACCGGCAATCGCTGGGGGAAATCATTTGTCTCGGCGATCAAGATCATTCACCATGCGTTGTTCAGGGTG
>DAOUUR010000411.1 GCA_030668045.1 bacterium | reverse complement strand
TAAGGACTCCATCGGAGCTTCTACTGCATCGGCTTTTTTGGTTTTTCCCGATAATAACAACCGAAACATCGGCATCGGCAAGATACCCCGCTATCTCGTAATCGGTCATGCGGGCTAAAAGAGGTACGATCGTTGCACCAGCAGCGCTAATCGCAAAAAAACTAACAAAGTATTCAATAGAGTTTCCAAGCACTATCCCAACCCTTGTCCCCGGACTACAGCCAAGACGTTCCAACTCTTTACTTAGACTAAGCACATCAGTACGCATCTGACGGTATGAAATCTCCTGGCAATCAGCTTTTACCGCGATCCGCCGGGGTCGTCTCACACAACTGCGATTTAATAAATCAATCAGTTTCATACAATTTACTATCAATCATCGCTATCAAATTACCAATACGTCCGAACAGCCTGGAGTCCAACTCATCGTTACTGATACTAATTCCAAATACCTTTTCAATTTGCAGTATAAGCTCAAGAATCCCAACAGAGTCCATTCCCAACTCCGCGATAAGGTCCGTTTGATCGTCAAGCTGCTCCAACGTTTCAATGTCACCTACCCACGGCTCCAGAATGTGTACTATCCGCTCTGTAATTTCCTTGCGATTGATATTTTCTATTTCAGATTTGTTCTCTGTCATCCTGGATATCTCTCGCAAAAACTCTTAGCTCCTGATATACATTTATTTGTTAGCATGAATTTTCCTGACATGAATATCATCGAAATGCCCTGACATACGCCCCGTCAACGACAAACCTATACCTCCGCACAGCTTTTCGGACACTTTCGTTTGCAGATTGTAATTTTTATCGACAGATACGATAATTTCTTCAGACCCGCCCGTCACCTGCACCTGATGCCAAACGTTATCAGTCCAGACAACATCACAGCTTGTCATAACCTCTGCGCCCCCCGGCACGTGACGAACAATTTCCATAAGAACCTTGTCCGTTTCCTTTTGACTGCTAAACCGCACCTCGAAATAGCTGTTCTCATCGATCACTCCAAAGCAAACCCCGACCGAAGCCCATGCATCTGGCCACTGCTCTGTTCGTACCGATACGTTAAAGCAATAATCAGACCACTTGTCATTGTAATAGAACATCCGGGCCGTACTTTCGGATTCCCCGATAACTACATTCTTTATCTGACAGGCTCCTGCTTCGGGATCTTCAACTCGCCAGATACCGCTTACAACCTGCCACTCGGCGAAGTTACCCATGTCACATCCGTCGAAACCGTCATAAAAAATGTCCGTAAATACGCGACCGCAATCGACCGGTGTCACCGTCTCGGATCCGGTAAACAGTATCGTTTGAACCGAGATATGATCGCTATGATTTGACAGCACAAGAGTATGTGTCCCTTTCTCAAGATAGACTTCAAAACCCCGTACCCAGTGCCACTGATTGTAGATCGGGTCATTACCGACAATGGCCCGGTCAAGATCGTCAATGCGGGCGAATATGGCATTCGTGCATTCGTCGTACCATAGGCAATAACTCCAGAGAACGTACTGGCCCTCTTTGGGTACATAAAAACGATAGCCGGCCTCACCGCCCGCCTCACCACGCCAGCCGCGACCCATCCTGGGACCGATACGAAGTCCCTTCTCACCCATTTGTCCAACAATCGAAATCTCAAAGGGAGGCACTATAGAGACCGGCCTGGCCATATCAATATGAATATTATGAGTCTCATTACCGCAAATATCGACCGATGAATACACGTAAAGCCCCGCACAGCTCAGCATAAATAACAACTTACTGATTTTGTATAAATAAAACTTAAACTTAAAACTCATCGAAAACCCTCTCACTTCGTTCGATCAGAACAAGAACCAGCACAAAAACAATCAAAACTCCGTTGTAATGGACGCTCGAAAATAGATTTGCAGTACAAGCTGCGCTAAAGCCCGCCATGTTCGCCAATGCTATCCGCCAGGCCATACTGCCTTGCCGATTAAGCCTCTTTTTCAACGAACAAAATCCTTGCTTTCCGTAGTGAGCGAGTACCCAGCAAAAACAGACAAGACCGGCTATTCCAGTCTCCGCGGCGATTGCAAGATAACCGTTCTGATCGAAAGACTTTATAGTATTAAGTTTCGGCATGCGATAATAGAAAACACTCCTGTAGTCGTTTACACAACCGGCGCCTGTTCCGGTCATCCAGCGCCGCTCCAACGTGTCGCGGGAAATCGATATCGGTGTCAACCGGCACGTACAAGCGGCGGCGCAAACGGGTCAAGAGGCTACCAAAAGCGGCCTCGTAACCTTTCAGTTGCCGTATGCGGGACAACTCATGCCCCCGCCGCCACTCAGCGTATGTCAATGTTCCACCCAATTGAGCCGTATCAAGCACGGGTTGTCGTTGTCGGTTTGGCTTTCGATAACCCACGCATAGGCCGTGTTCGGGGCAAGCACCCACTCATTTTGAGTGAAGTACCCACCGCCAGCGCTCCAGTGTCCCTCTGTCCCGATTATGTTTGACCACAACGTCGTTCCACCAGCCACGTTCCCCATCGTGACTTCAGAGAAGTACGTAGCGTCGCCCACGGTGTCGGGGTTGGTGGAAGTATCAATCACGGTTGGCTCATTTGTGCTTACACGGTGGCGGTTGAAGATGGTAACTGGTGCGCCCGTGTCATCCGTAATCACGGGCGCTTCAAGGAATGTCGCCTCTGCGATATCTCCTGCCGCAACAAAGAAGTTGATGTGTGGCGACAACGCCCCGGTAAGGAACGCGATTATCGTCTGGTCGCCAGTGTCAGATACCGTCTGCTCAACAAAGGCAGTGAATGAGTTGCCAAGGTGGACGGCTTCGATGTAAATGTCCTCGGTAACAATCCCACCCTCACCGTTAATGATACTCTCAAGCCAGTCGGG
>DAOUUR010000394.1 GCA_030668045.1 bacterium | reverse complement strand
TTAGCATGAGTGAGAAGAAAGCGACCAAGCGAGCGTTGATATCTGTATCGGATAAGAGCGGAGTAGAGCAGTTGGCCCAGCAGTTGCACCAGATGGGTGTAGAGATCATTTCAACAGGTGGGACGCTCAAGAAGCTCAAAGAAGCAGGGGTGCCGGCGATTTCGATTACTACTTTTACCGGCGAACCGGAGATTATGGGTGGGCGAGTCAAGACGCTGCATCCAAAAGTATATGCCGGTCTGCTTTATCGTCGGGACAATCCTGATGATTGCCGGTTGCTCACTGAGATGGACTACCGGGCGATTGATCTGGTCGTGGTCAACCTCTATCCTTTTCAGCAGACAGTGGCCCGGGCCGATGCTACCGATGCGGAGATAATCGAGAATATCGATATTGGCGGGCCTTCGATGATCCGTGCCTCGGCGAAAAACTTTGCCAGTGTGACGGTGGTGGTTGATCCATCAGACTACGATGAGCTGGTCGTTCAACTTACAGAAAACGACGGAGGCACTACCGCTGAATTCCGTAAGCAGTGTGCTCTGAAGGCGTTCCAGATGACATCGTCGTATGATAGCGCTATCGCAGGTTATTTTGGTTCGACCGAAGTTTCCGATGAGGAAGTATTTCCGCAGAATGTCTCGGCCGATTACTCGCTGGTATCTACTCTGCGCTATGGAGAGAACCCTCACCAGCAGGCCGCGCTATATGCCAAGAACGGATACAGCGCTCCAAGTCTGATCAAAGCCGAGGTTCATTCCGGCAAGGAACTCTCGTTTAACAACTACAACGATCTCGATGCTGTCCTTGATATGATGTTTGATTTCTCCGAACCGTTTGCGTGTGTCTTCAAACATTGCAATCCGTGCGGTGCGGCTATCGGTGCGGATATTGCTGAGGCGTACAAGCTTGCCTACGAGAGCGATCCGCTTTCGGCGTTTGGGTCGATTATCGGTTTGAATCGCGAGGTTGACATGGCCGCCGCTGAACTGCTGCGGGAGACACCGTTTGTGGAATGCATCCTGGCGCCATCGTACACCGCCGATGCACTCAAATTGCTCCGGAGAAAAAAGGCCCGGCGGATTCTCTCGCTTCCTGCAATTGCCGAGGGTCGTCCTGCTGACCACCTGACATTCAAGCAAATTCATGGCGGTTTGCTTTTCCAGACGGCGGACAATGCCGACATGAGTGTGCCCGACCTCAAAGTCGTCACTAAGCGTAAACCGACCGATGCTGAGATGAAGGACCTTCTGTTCGGATGGCGGGTCGTCAAGCACACCAAATCGAATGCAATAGTATTGGCCAAAGGCGGCGCCACGGTCGGGGTCGGTATGGGGCAGACTTCGCGAGTCGATTCCGGATTCATGGCCGTCAAGCGGGCCGGTGACCGAGCGAAAGGCGCAGTGATGGCTTCCGATGCTTTCTTCCCGATGCCGGATGGAGTTGAAGTTGCCACCGACAAGGGCGTGACCGCGATCATCCAACCGGGAGGGTCCAAGGGAGACGAGCAGGCTATTGAGGCTGCCGAGAAGGTTGGGGCGGCGATGGTGATGACCGGGATTCGGCATTTCAAGCACTGATCGCTGAGTGGACCAAAACGGCGAACTATGGTTTTTTGATCACATAATTCGGATTAGTGCTTGCAAAATGCGCGGTCCGTACTATCTTGTTTCAAACGAACAGATTTGAGAGACACTTGATGCGCGACCGAATTCTTGAAATAGTTGTCCTGATGGTTGATTACATTCAGGAAAAAAGAGGGCAGCTTTTTAGCTCCGAGGAGCTCTCTTCGACATTGAAAACTCTGGGCTACTCTGATCTGGAAATTTCCTCTGCGTACATGTGGCTGGTGGAACGTTTTGATGATACCCCGGAACAACACTTTGCCAATTTCGAACGCGCCCAGGGAACCAATCGTGTCCTGACCGATCTTGAACGCTCCATTCTTTCCCCTGAGGCTCACGGTTATATCCTCAAACTGCTCAACCTCTCGCTGATTGATCAGGCCCAGTTTGAGTCGATCCTTGAGAGAGCCTCCCTGTTTGCCGTACAGCCGGTAGAACTCGATCAGATCAAGTTAATCGTCTCGGCGTTGCTTTTCAGGGATACGGAAGATATCGATCGCTTCACCCGTGACGACTCCAACAACACCTCAATCTTTATAAATTAGATGTCTCTGACCGGGAGAAAGATCACTGTCGGTCTTACGGGCGGGATCGCTTGTTATAAGATTCCGTACCTGATACGGTCGCTGATTCACGAGGGTTGCGAGGTTCGCGTTGTGATGACTGAGGCCGCGACCAAGTTCATTACGCCACTCACGCTTGAGACGGTTTCGCGCAATCTAGTGGCGACCGACCTGTTCCCCGATCAGGAATTTGTGGCTACGCGGCACATTGATATGGCCGGTTGGCCCGACCTGGTATTGATTGCACCGGCTACTGCTAATTTCATTGGGAAAATTGCTTCCGGTATTTCCGACGACCTGCTCACGACAGTCGTGTGTGCCAGTCCGCGACCGATCATGATAGTGCCCGCCATGAACACACAGATGTGGGCGAATCCCATAACGCAACAGAATGCTGGGCGGTTGCGGGAGCTCGGGTACTTATTTGTCGGTCCCGAAGAAGGGGAGATGGCCGAGCCGGGCCATGTGGGAACCGGGCGGATGTCGGAACCAGACCAGATGCTCGTTGCGATCAAGACCTTCTTGAAGAAATCAAAAAAAAAAGCGCTGACCGGTAAGAAGGTTCTCGTCACCGCCGGTCCGACCAGAGAGGCCATTGATCCGGTGCGATATGTCAGCAACCATTCTTCCGGCAATATGGGCTATGCGATAGCCGAGGCTGCGGTGACAGCCGGTGCTGAGATAACTTTAATCTCCGGCCCGACCGCTCTGAAACCTCCTGCCGGTGTCCGGTTTGTGACGATTGAGAGCACTGCGGAGCTGGCTAAGGCGGTCAAGAGAGAGTTTCGGAAAACAGATTGCCTGATTATGGCC
>DAOUUR010000559.1 GCA_030668045.1 bacterium | reverse complement strand
TCACCATAAACCTTCAGCATGTGATTCATAGCGATAACTTCTGATATAACCGTTATGTTCTTACCCGGCGAGATAGGCACCGTCACCAGCGGAATCTGAACACCCAGAATTGTGGTCATCTTGTCTTCCACACCCAGTCGCTCGTACTGTTGCGTTTCCGACCAAAGAGTGAGCCCGACCTCAACTTCAATTCTCTTCTGCATTCGGATAGCGCGAATTCCGAAAAGCTCCTCAATGTCAATAATACCGACACCCCGTATTTCCATGTGGTGCCCCAATAGCTCCGAACCGGTCCCGATAATCACATCGGGCGTCATTCGAGTGACACGAACTACATCATCGGAAACCAACCGGTGCCCTCTTTCCACCAAATCGAGAGCCACTTCCGATTTGCCTATCCCCGATTTGCCGGTATAGAGAAGGCCGACACCATAGACATCAACCAGCGTACCGTGGACATCAATGGAGGGTGCGAAAATGTGATCCAGGTACGCAGCAAGGCGGGCTGATAAATCCGCCGTGGTCAGGCGACTGGAGAAAACCGGCGTCTGGTGATGGTCGGCAGCCTTGAGAAACGGCAACGGAGGAACAAGACCCTTGGCAATGATCACTACTGGAAGACCGCAGGCAAACAGTTTCTCTGAGATATCTTCCAGCACTTCCGGCGAGAGACGATTGACGTATGTCATCTCGGTCTCACCAAGTACCTGCACCCGCTCATGGGCAAACCGCTCAAGGAAACCGGTGAGGGCCAGTCCCGGACGGTGCAGCTCAGGGCGCTTGACCTCTCGCTTGAAACCGGCCTTGTCCTGACTGAGCAGGGTCAGCTCAAATTCCTGATTGCGCGCCTCGAAAATCTTTTCAACCGTTATACTTGCCATCGTCAGAAAACCTAATTGGCCGACCAGAGTCGGGCAAGATATAAAATCAAAAAAGAAGGCCCTGCTTCTGCAGGGCCTCGTGTATCCTTAGCGATGCACGGCTTATCTTTAGTCGAGTTTCTTCTCAATCTCTTTGAGTTCTTTCTTGAGGTTCTTCAGCTCATCGCGCAGGTCTTCCAGGTCGGAAGTCAGTTCGTCCTGATCGAAAAAATTACCGTTATGCAGATAGTGGTCACGGAATGACCGGTCAATATCCGGAATCTGAATGTCGATATCGGGCATTCTGAATGATCCGTCAAAGTGACCGAACGAGTACTCATTTTCTCTCTCGCCGACAGTGACCTCCATCTTCTCATTACGTTTTTCTCGCATGACAGCGACCGTGATCTTCTCGCCCGGCTCAGCCTCACCTACCAGTTCGAGAACATCCTCGTAGTCGTTGACCTTGTCCTCATCAATAGCTACGATAATATCTCCGGCCAGCAGGCCAGCTTCTTCAGCCGGCGAATCTTCTACGACTTCAGTAATCAAGACACCACGACCTTTTTTCACGCCAAAGTAATTCCCAAGTTGTTTGCTGAGGTCGCTTAGGTGAACGCCAATATAGGAATCGGGCTTGTCGTTATATATCCAGACATCCTTGCGGCCGGGGGATGACCAGTTGAAATGGCGTCGAAAACTGGTTTTTGGTTCTTCGCCGAGCACTACCGCGATTGTCTTGCGGTCGTCATCGCGAACAATTTCCAGCTTGATCTGGTCGCCCTCATCGGCATCCTCAAGCAGATCGACCAGATCATCCGAATCAAAAATCTTCCTGCCATCAATCGCGATTATAATGTCATCCTCTTCCAGACCAGCCTCTTCGGCGGGTGAATCCTCAATGATCTCGTTGATGACTACCCCATAGTCCTCGTCAAGTTCGAAAACTTCAGCTAGGTCTTCGTCGATGGTCTGCATGTAAATGCCCAGCCAGGCGCCTTTCTCGGCCTTCCGTGGCTTGGCTTGTCCGACTGCAGCGAAAACAGCAACAGCCAACGCAAGCACCAGCAGAACTTTCAGCAACTGTTTCATAAATACCCTCTTCATGGTATTGGTTAGTTTGTTTATCTGTAGAGTTATAC
>DAOUUR010000145.1 GCA_030668045.1 bacterium | reverse complement strand
ATCGGCCAGATCGATCGAACAATGCCCAAAATCGAGGCCATAGTCGCCGATGAACCGCCTTGACGGTATTCGATCCGCCGCAGGAAAAAGAAGAAGCCGACTACCGCCATCAGCAAGCCGACCGGCAACTGAAGAAGCGCCACTGAACCAATCGGCATACCGGTGATTGCCTCGGTAAGAATCAGACCGGGATACAATGGCCAGAACAGCTCGACCCAGTGGCGATACCAGTAATTGACGGCTGTCTTGAATTCCGGAGAGTGTTTACGATCGGACAGAACGTTGTCAACAAGGGGTGCCGATAGAAGCGATCCGGCAGGCATCGGCATCAGACCAATAAGAGCGGGAAGCACCGCCGCTGCTGTCCGGCTGCCACCGGCGAGCCCACGACATGATTCGGTCAGGGTGGTGAGGAATCCGAGTTCGCTGAGTAGAGAGCCGAGGAGGGTAATCAGCACGACCACTGCAGTCAGAGAAATAAATGTCCTGGAAGCAAGCAGGTCCGCAATCGCCGAGGAAACAATGTCTGAGGGCGTCCCGAAGAGCAGGAAGGTCAGCCCCGCCGCGCCCACCAGAGTCAGGCCCACCGCAACGCGCTGCCTGAGAGCAACGACAATAGCGATTAGCACAAGAAGCAGTTTCAAGAGGTCCATAGGCCATAATAAAGAGCTAAAAGCCCGTAAGTCAATCTTGTAGCACACTTGACAACCGCTCAAATCGTCTTAGTTTTGTTTCAGAATGGCCACCTACACCGACAGAATCGCCCGGCAGATCAATCTTGATACACTCTTCCGGCAGATTGCCGATCAGCATGGAGCAGTCTGGCTCGATTCATCATTATCCACCGGAGTCAGCGGGCGCTATTCATTTGTGGCCCGGCAACCATCAATCACGCTCAGAATGACGCCCGACCGCGTCGTCCTCCGAAACGGTTCGCACACGACCGAACTGAGTAGTCCGGCGCTCGGCTGGGACATGATCGAGAGATTGACCAACGCCAATACCAAGTTCGCGATTGGCTGCATTGACTATGAAGCGACACTTCCATTTCTCCGGTTGGATTCACCGAGCAGCAATCCTGAAATCAACTTCATGTTCTACGATTCAGTCCTGCGCGTTGATCACGTCTCAGGAGCGATAGAAGCAACCGATCCAAACTCCGACGATTACTCTGACCTATTACAAGCGGCATCGGGCATCAACTCTCCGGTTGAAGTGGTGATCAGCGATGTGCAACCAGCTATTACCAAAGATGACTATCTCGACCGTGTACGGCAGATCAAGTGGCATATCGGCGAGGGTGATATCTATCAGGCTAATTTCACCACACGGTTTGATGTTGGCAGCCGGATAGCTCCGTTCGACGCGTACTGTCGACTAAGGCAGATGAATCCGGGTCAATACTCAGCCTACGTGAATCTGGGTGATCGCCAGATACTCAGCTCATCTCCGGAGCGGATGTTCCGGCGTGATGGTTCGCATATTTCAACTTCACCGATCAAAGGTACAATTGAACGCGGGGTTGACGCACACGAAGAACAAGCCAACCTCAAGCAACTGATACATTCGTCGAAAGACCGCGCCGAGCTGCTGATGATTGTCGATCTGGAACGCAATGACCTGGGCCGGATCGCCACAACAGGCTCGGTAAAAGTTCCAGAGTTATTCCGCCCGGAGATTTACTCAACTCTGATACATCTGGTCAGCGACGTTGAGGCCGAGTTGAAAGCGGGGGTGTCGTTTCGGGAGATCATCGCGGCCATGCTACCGGGGGGTTCAATCACCGGCGCACCCAAGAAGCGGGCGGTGGAAATACTGTCGACCATTGAGACTGTACCGCGTTCAATCTACACCGGGTGTATCGGCTATCTGCACGGCGACCAGGCCGACTTCAATATCGCGATTCGAACTGTTGAACATCGAGACGGCTGCTATCATGTTCATGCCGGTGGCGGAATTGTTGCTGACAGTGACCCCGAAGCTGAGTATGATGAGATGCTGTTAAAAGCGTCGAGCATGTTTCGGGCGCTTGGAATCGAGGGTCTACTATGCCACTAATAAAAACTGTGACCACCATCAACGGTAGGTTTGTCAGGCGTGGTCAGGATAAGATATCGGTGTTCGACAACGCCCTGCTCTACGCTGATGGACTGTTCGAGACGATCCTGGCAATCGGCAATCATCTCGTTTTCATGAAAGAGCATTTGCAACGCCTGCACCAGTGTGCCCGCCTGATCGACATAAAGCTCCCGGTATCCGACGACCGGTTGATCTCATGGATGAAACGAACTGTCAAAGCTCATCTGGCTGACACCACCAAGTTGCGACTCACCATCACCAGTGGAGAGGCCGCCCGTTGGGTGGGGACTCAGGGCAAGCCGCAGGTCATTCTGAGTGCGTCGCCGCATCAGGTACCGGAAGCGCCGTTCAGTCTCTACGTATCCGAATTCCGGGTCGATCAGGACTCGGAGTTTCGCCGCATTAAAACGCTCTCGTATGCAATCCACGCCGCCGCGTTGAAGACGGCTTATGCGAAGGATTGCGATGATGCCCTTTTGCTCAACGAAAAAGATCAGGTCGCGGAAGTTACCACGGCCAACATTTTCTGGGTACGAAACGGGCGAATCTACACACCACCGATTGAGTCAGGATGCCTTCGAGGAATCACCCGCAGGATAGTTATCCGCGAGGCCCGAAGACTCGGAAGCAACGTGACGGAGCGAAACATATCACTGGATAAGCTTTCAGAGGCCGACGAGATATTCATCTCCAGCTCGCTAAAAATGGTAATCCCAGTCTCCCGTATCAAGCACGGGCGACGCGTGTTCAGAATCAAGAGCGGACCAATCGGCCAGCTCTTCTGCTCCCATTTCCGCAACATGGTTGGACTGCCCACCCTGTAACATCTGCTGAGGTTAGCGCTCTTCTGCGTTCCTCAGATGGAAAGCGCCCACGACTTTTATTTTGACTTGCCCGCTGGCGGTGGTCTATAATCTGGATAGGTGATTGTGGGACAAAAGTGAGGATTACTACGATGAAGACATTATTGACCGTTGCGTTGGTTACTGTATTGATGATAGCCGTATCTACAGCTTTGGCTCAGGAGGAATCGACCGCCAGCCAGACAAGTCTCTACGAACTAGCACCGAGAAACCTGGTTGACATGCCCACCGCCGGTACTCTCCCCCGTGGCCACTTTGATATCGGCCTGCGCCTCTACCCCGAGGGCGGTTCTATCGGATTTACCAATATCGGCCTTTCCAACCGCCTGACGCTCGGCATCTCATACGGCGGCGAGAACATTATTGCCAGCCAGCACCCCAATTGGAATGAGCGGATTGAATTCAATATCAAGTTCAGGCCGATCGATGAGATGGAGTTTTTTCCGGCCATCACGATCGGTTTTTCATCGCAGGGCAATGGTCCGTGGAACAATCCCCTTGATCGGTATGAATTCAAATCGCGTGGTTTCTATGCGGTCGTCAGTCGCAGCTTCTACTTCTATGCGTGGACTGCCGGCTGGCACGGTGGCGTAAACTATTCGCTTGAAAATGACATCGACGAAGACAAGGATATCAATCTCTTCGGAGGTTTCGACGCTACTTTTCGCTACAACCTCGCCTTGCTGTTGGAATACGACGCTGCTATCAACGATAACAAATCTCGCCTGCCAAGCGGTGCGTCATACACTTTCGCCGGTAAGGGACGCGGCTATCTCAACGCGTCGATAAAGTGGTTGTTCACAGAGAATCTTGAGCTTGAGGTTCTGCTGAAAGACCTGCTCACCAACCGGCGCAATGAATCATTCTCTCGCGAGATCAGGATAACGTATATAGATAAGTTCTGAATTCGCCGCCTCGCATTATCGCAGGCGACACTGATTGTCTTTGGTCGCGTTGTTAATTCTACAGGAAGGCAAATACTGCCGACTGCGCAAACTCCAGCAGCTTCTGTGGGAAAAGACCAAACCCAAGCGTACCTGCAGCCGTTATCAACAGTACCAATGTGATTGCCGGTGTGTATGATACCGACAGAGCAGGTTGCTCCACCCGATCAAAGTAGCTTACCTTTAGAACCCGCAGATAGTAGTAGACCGACACAAACGAATTGAGCACGCCGATCACCGCCAGCCAGATAAACCCGGCTTTCACCGCGGTCGAGAATAGATAGAACTTGCCAAAGAAACCGATGGTCGGTGGAAATCCTGTCAAGGCAAAGACAAACAGAGCCAACACCGCGCAGAGATAGGGACTGGCCTTGGAAAGACCGGCCAGTTCACTGAAATCGGAACGACATCCGCTACGGGTTTCCAGCAACACAACCACCGCAAAGGCTCCGAGATTAAAGATAGCGTAAGCGATAGAATAGAATATGGCCGCCGAGAGGGCATCTTCCCCCCCGACCGCAAAGGCGATCAGAATGTATCCAGCGTGAGCAATCGACGAGTACGCCAGCATACGTTTGATATTGTCCTGAAGCAGGGCCAGCACATTGCCAGCGGTCATGGTTAACACCGCAAGTACCCAGAAAATACTGGAAAGCTCGGCCACGCCCTCAAATCCGAACATAAACAAACGCAGCAACACTGCAAACCCGGCGGCTTTTGGTCCGGCTGAGAAAAATGCCGTTACCGGCGTTGGCGCTCCCTGGTACACATCGGGAACCCACGCATGGAACGGGACCATCCCAATCTTAAACCCGAATCCAACCAGGATCAGAGCAATGCCGACATACATGTACAATCCGGAATGATAAATTATGTAGCTAAAATCAGCGACGATGCGACGGAGGTCAGTGGTAGCCGAGGCGCCAAAGACAAATGCGATACCCATCAGCAGGAAAGCGCTGGCGAAGGCACCCATGACAAAATACTTGATGCCTGCCTCATTGGACTGAAGCGATCGTCGGGCAAACCCGGCCAGGACATAAAGCGGGACCGACATGATCTCAAGACCGAGGAACATTACGATCATGTCCGTCGTATTGGCCATCACTATCATACCGAACGTCGAAATCAGTACGAGCGCATAGAACTCCGGCCGTGCAATCTGTTTGACAATCATAAACCGATGGGCAATCAGCATGGTCACGATTGCGATAGCGATGAAAATAATTTTGAATGCGCTACCGAAAGCGTCGCAGGTAACCATTCCAAAAAAGCCCGACTGCTGGGTGCCGAACTGATCAACAGCCAGCCACAGAGCAATCAAAGCGGTCAAACCGGCCACCGAAGTGCACAAGCCGGCGAATCGTTTTACCGTACCGAGCAGCAGAACCGCAAACGCTCCAATCAAGAGCGCCAACTCGGGATAGATGACGTTGAAATTATCAGCTACTGACGAAAAGTCTATCATATCATCTCATCAAGGCGACAACCTGTCGCCACATCTTAGAATCCTCAGCCACCGCCGAAGCCAATCTTGACCTCGCCGTTATCAATTATCACCGGCACCATCGCCTGACCATCGGTCAATTCCAGAATCTTCGTTTTCGCATCAGGCGTCTGGCTGATATTGATCTCATCGAATGCCGTCCCCTGCTCACGATAGTGCTTCACCGCAGCGGCACAGTAGGGACAACCATCCTTTGTGTAAATCGTAACGCTCATATCAATTATTCACCTCGTCGTAAACAACAACCTGTTCCTCGGTTGCCTGGCACTCCGAGAACATATCCTCATTCTCTGAATTGGTCTGCGCGGAAGTCGCTTTGCCGACAGATTGCATCAAGTTCTTCACCGAAGGTTCAATAATCTCCAGGAGCGGCTTGGGATAGATACCGACCCAGAAGATCAAAACGACCAGAGGGATTAGGATCCCTTTCTCGCGCCAGTCCAGGTCCAACAGTTTCTGGTTTTCGGGGTTGGATGTCTTACCGAAAATCACGCGCTGATACATCCACAACATATAGCAGGCGGCCAGGACAACTCCCGAAGACGCGATTATGCCATAGACCATGTTGGCCTTGAATACACCGAGCAGAATCAGAAACTCGCCGACAAATCCGTTGGTGAGCGGTAGCCCAATCGACGAAAGCATCACAATCATAAATATAGCCGAATAGACCGGCATCACATTAGCGATACCACCGAAATCTTCGATCATGCGAGTATGTCGGCGTTCGTAGAGCATGCCGACCAACAAGAACAATGCGCCGGTAGAGATGCCGTGATTAAGCATCTGGATAATCGATCCCTCCAGCCCCTGCATATTGAGGGCAAAGAGTCCGAGCATCACAAAACCCATGTGCGATACCGATGAGAACGCAACCAACGATTTAACATCCTTCTGCACCATAGCCACAATGGCCCCATAAATGATCGCTATGAGGGCAAGAACACTAATATATGGCAGGTAAGCCATCGTCGCCTCAGGGAACATCGGCAGACAAATGCGAATGAAACCATATACCCCCATCTTAAGAAGCACACCCGCCAGAATAACCGATCCTGCGGTCGGTGCCTCGACATGGGCGT
>DAOUUR010000336.1 GCA_030668045.1 bacterium | reverse complement strand
TCATCCGTTGCTCGGCCAAACTGGGTACCGGCGTTGACCGGATTTTAGAAGCGATCACGACAGTCTTCCCTGCACCCGTGGGCGACCCCGACGGTAAACTTCAGGCGATGGTGTTCGACTCGGTTTTCGATACCTACCGCGGCGCAATGCCGTTTGTGCGAATCATCAACGGGACGCTTCGCCGTGGCGACCGTATCAAGTTTTTCTCGACCGGTCGTACCTGCGATGTGGACGAGCTGGGTTTCCGTCGTCTCGAAGCTGTCCCGCAGGACTCGTTGTCGGCCGGTGAGGTCGGGTATTTGTTTGGTTCGATCAAGGAAATCGCCGACACCAAAATCGGCGACACGATTACAACCGTCGCCAATCCCGCCGATGAACCACTGGGCGGTTTTGTTGATGTCAAGCCGATGGTTTTCTCCGGGCTGTATCCGGCGGTGGCCGAAGATTTTTCGCGGCTCCGTGAATCGCTTGATAAACTCAAGCTAAATGATTCGTCGCTGTCTTTTGTCCCGGAAACATCGACCGCCCTCGGGTTTGGGTTTCGAGTCGGTTTCCTTGGGCTGCTTCATATGGAGATCATCACCGAACGACTCTCGCGGGAGTACGATCAGGCTATTATCAACACGGTCCCCAATGTCGAATACCTCGTCACGAAAAATGACGGTGACATGGTGACGGTTGATAACCCGGCCGACCTGCCCAAGGCGGGCGAGATAGATCATATTCAGGAACCGTTTGTCGAGGCTCAGGTGATTTCGCCGGATGAGTATATCGGCCCAATCATGCGGCTGGCAACCGAGCGACGCGGTGAATACAAAACGACCGAGTATCTCTCATCGGGACGGATCAGCATGACGTTTGATTTTCCTCTCTCGGAGATTATTTTCGACTTTTTCGATAAACTGAAATCGGGCACCCGTGGGTATGCCTCGTTTGACTACGGTCTGCCGTATTACCGTCGCAGCGATCTGGTGAAGCTCGACATCCTGCTCAACACTGAACCGGTTGACGCCCTCTCGGTGATAATCCATCGCGACCGCGCCTACGTCTGGGGGAAGAAACTGAGCGAGAAGCTGCAAAAACTGATCCCGCGCCAGATGTTCGAAGTGATTATTCAGGCGACAATCGGAAGCCGGATTGTCAACCGTGCGACAGTGCGTCCACTGAGAAAAAATGTTACGGCTCGTTGTTACGGTGGCGATATTTCCCGCAAACGGAAATTGCTCGAGAGACAAAAGGAAGGGAAGAGGCGGATGAAACAGCTTGGGCAGGTGGAGATTCCGCAGGAGGCGTTCTTAGCTGCACTCGAAATCGAGCGGTAGGGGGCGAAGCCCCCTTTTAGGCTTGTGCGACGCGTTGATGGAGCATCGAAACTGAGCCAGCGGCGCTGGTTCTATGTATAACAAACATGACTTACGATTTGTATAAATGAGCCGATGATTTGATTATGAAGAGACTACTTACGATTCTGATACTCATAGCCGTACCGGTTTCCGCAACGGCAACATCGCTGTTGATCCCTATGGATGACACCCAGGCCAACCACCTCAAGGCTTACGGTGTCGTCTACAAAGCGCTCGATGCCGACCGTAAGGCCGAATGGCTGCTGAATTATCGGGGCGGATCGTTCCTGCTGGACAACGCCCGGGAGATTATCGACGATTGCCTGTTGAAAGGTGTCACCCACGCTCTGGTTTCCAGTGGCGAGATAGCAGACATCTACCGGATAATCGAAGTTGAGAACATGGAGCGGGTCGAGCTTGAGAAAGCGCCAGCCATTGCGGTCTACTCTCCACCGTCGTCTCAACCATGGGACGATGCGGTAACGCTTGCCCTCGGCTACGCCGAGATTGAGTACGATTTGATCTGGGACGAAGACGTTCTGGCCGGGACGCTTGAAGAATACGACTGGCTTCATTCGCATCATGAAGACTACAGCGGTCAGTATGGCAAATTCTACGGCGCGTTTCGTACGCAGCTATGGTACCGGGCTGATGTGAAAAACAACGAAGAGATGGCCCAACGTCTCGGTTACAATAAAGTTTCAGAGATGAAACGGGATGTCGCGCTGACCATTTACGACTATGTTCGTCGGGGCGGGTTTTTCTTCTCCATGTGTTCGGCTCCGGAGACAATAGATATTGCGCTGGCGGCTGCCGGTGTTGATATCGTGCCGCAAGAGTGTGATGGTGACCCGGTTGATCCGGGCGCACCTCGGAAACTCGATTATTCCAACACTTTCGCCTTTGAGAACTTTAAGCTCGTATTTGATCCGTTCCTCTACCGTCACTCCGATATCGATACCTACCCCGACCGGTTGGTCCGATTCACCGAAGCGAACGACGTATTTTATCTTTTTGATTTTGCCGCCAAGCTTGACCCTGTTCCGTCGATGCTGGTGCAGAATCATGTCGGTGTTGTCAATGGTTTCATGGGGCAGAACACTGGTTTCCGGAAATCGCTGCTTAAGAAATTTGTAACCGTTCTCGGCCAGCCGGACAATTTTGACGAAGTCCGTTACATTCATGGCAACCTCGGGCGCGGTACCTTCACTTTCCTCTCCGGTCATGATCCCGAAGATTACATGCACACGGTGGGCGACCCGCCAACCGATCTGTCGCTGCACGTAAACTCGCCCGGCTACCGTCTGATCCTCAATAATATTCTCTTCCCCGCCGCCAAGAAAAAAGAGCG
Source organism: bacterium (assembly GCA_030668045.1). Taxonomy (GTDB): domain Bacteria; phylum Zixibacteria; class MSB-5A5; order GN15; family FEB-12; genus DAOUUR01. The sequence goes on along the minus strand of DAOUUR010000336.1, from coordinate 856 downwards.
CAAGACCTGATAAGTCGGCCTTTTGTAGTTGCTGTCGGGGGGGAACTATAGCTAATGTTTAGTCTGACTGGATGTAGAGAAGATGCCCGATAGAACCGACAGAACATTCCTGGCGATTGACTATGGTGAACGACGGATTGGTCTGGCCAAGAGTGACCCTACTGGTACTATCGCTAGTTCGCTGGACACGCTGGAAGTGAGATCAATCAAGGATGCGCTGGCGCGGTTGACGGTTGCTATAGAAAAGTATGAACCGAACGGTCTGGTGATTGGCTACCCGCTGCACAGCTCCGGTGAGAAAAGCAAGAAGTGCCTGCAGATCGATCGCTTTGCCGAGAAGCTGGCAGCTATCTATAACGGGCCGATATACAAAGTGGATGAACAATATTCCACTATGGAAGCGGTCGATATTATTCACGCGCACGGAAAAAAAGTAGGGCAGGATAAAAAACGTCTCGACCGATTGGCCGCGGTGATTATCCTGCAGCGGTTTCTGGATGAACGTTCATGACAGGCAGAGAAAAACCGGGTTCTGGGAATATATCGTCTATGGTTTGGTGACGATCGGTCTGACTCTAATTGGAATCCTATTGCTGGTATTGAAATTTATGCTCGGATTGTTCTCAAAAAAAGGCCTGCTGACTCTGGGGCTGATTGTCATTATCGCTCTCTTACCTGCGGCGGTCTATCTCGGATGGCAGTACAATCATCAAGTTGATCTCGGGGAACGCACCGTTACTCTGATAGTCGAACCGGGTGACAACTTTGGTCGGATTGCCGGAGAACTGGTCGGCACGGGCGTGGTCGATTCAAAAGTTATGCTGAAATACCCTGCCCGCTGGAATGGGATCGACCG
>DAOUUR010000427.1 GCA_030668045.1 bacterium | reverse complement strand
ACCGTCATTACCGGATTATCGGGTTCGGGGAAAAGCTCGCTCGCCTTTGACACCATCTATGCCGAAGGTCAGCGCCGGTATGTCGAATCACTTTCGTCCTATGCTCGCCAGTTTCTGGGGTTGATGGAAAAACCGGATGTTGATTTTATCGAAGGCTTATCGCCCGCAATTTCAATTGAGCAGAAAGGGACTCCAAAAAACCCTCGCTCGACAGTGGGAACGATTACTGAAATTTACGACTATCTGCGTCTGCTTTTTGCCCGGATCGGTGTACCGCACTGTATCAAGTGTGGTCAGCCGATCACTCAGCAGACAGTAGAGCAGATTGTTGATTCGGTTCTCGGCTTCGAAGAAGGCACGCGCCTGATGGTGCTGGCACCACTGGTTCGTGGCAAAAAAGGGGGGCATCGTGAGATCATCGATGAAGCAGTGCGGGAAGGTTTTATCCGGCTACGGATCGACGGGGAAATCGTGGAGGCAGATTCTGAGATCGATCTTGAGAAAAAACGTAAGCACACTATCGAAGCAGTGGTTGACCGTCTCGTTGTCAAAGCCAAGTCACGGCGACGCCTGGCCGATTCGGTCGAAACAGCACTGAAAATGGGTCAGGGAACAGTTCTGGTAAATATCAAAGGTAAGGACCTGCTTTTTTCCGAACAGTTTGCCTGCCTCAACTGTAATCTCAGTTATGAGGAGGCTACCCCGCGGCTCTTTTCGTTTAACTCGCCGTTTGGAGCCTGCCAGATTTGCGACGGACTCGGCCAGAAGATGGAGATTGACCCAATGCTGGTCATTCGAGACCAATCGCTTTCTATCGCCAATGGGGCCATTCATCCCTGGGGCGGGGCCGAGATGTCAAACTGGTATCGGTATATGCTCAAGGGTGTAGCCGCTCATTATGGCTTCAAATTTTCTACTGCGTTCTCCCGACTGCCCAAGAAGACGCAACAGGTCGTTCTTTACGGCTCAAAGGAAGAGATCAGTTTTGAGTTTGAGCACACGTCGGGCAAGGGTAAAGGCTCGGGGGTTTATCAATCAACTTTCGAAGGCGTCATCCCACACTTGGAACGTCGTTACAAACAGACCGAATCATCGGGCGTCCGCCAGTGGATTGAAAACTACATGTCAATCAGCCCCTGTCCATCGTGTAAGGGCGCTCGCCTCCGACCGGAAGCATTGTCGGTTATTCTCAGCCGCGAGACTATAGACAGCATCGGCGATATGTCAATCAAGCAGGCCTGGAACTTCTTCAAGAATATCTCACTGAATAAGCGACAACGAATGATTGCTCGTCAGATCCTCAAAGAAGTTTTAGAGCGGTTGACGTTTATGAGCAATGTCGGATTGGACTACCTGACTCTCAGCCGGGCTGCCTCGACTCTTTCAGGAGGCGAAGCTCAACGCATTCGATTGGCTACCCAGATAGGCTCGCGTCTGGTCGGCGTACTTTACATTCTCGATGAACCATCAATCGGGTTGCACCAGCGTGACAACCGCAGGCTGCTGGACACTCTGACAGAACTGCGCGACATCGGTAACACCGTCCTGGTTGTGGAGCATGACCGGGAAACAATCGAAGCGGCTGATTATGTTATCGATCTCGGACCGGGAGCTGGGCGACATGGCGGCGACGTGGTGGCAACCGGTACCGCCAACGCGATCCGTCGATGCAAGAAATCAATCACCGGGCAATACCTGGCTGGCACGCGGCAATTGACTATTCCCGCAAAGCGCCGCGAACCCAACGGTAATTTCGTCAAACTTAAAGGCGCTCGAGGCAACAACCTCAAGAGTGTCGATGTGGAAATTCCGCTGGGCACATTTGTGGTCATCACCGGCGTTTCGGGTTCCGGTAAATCGAGCCTGATCAATGAAACACTGTACCGCGTCCTCGCCCGCCATTTCTACAACAGCCGCACCCAGCCTTTGCCACACGACAAGACCGAAGGGCTGGAACATATCGACAAAGTAATTGATATTGATCAGTCGCCAATTGGTCGCACGCCTCGTTCCAATCCGGCCACCTATACCGGCGTCTTTACACATATCCGTGATCTGTTCTCAACGCTGCCGGAGTCGAAAGCTCGCGGCTACTTGCCCGGCCGTTTTTCTTTCAATGTGAAGGGCGGACGATGTGAGGCCTGCCAGGGCGATGGCATTATCAAGATCGAAATGCACTTCCTGCCCAATGTTTATGTACCGTGCGAAGCTTGTAAGGGGAAGCGTTACAATCGTGAGACACTTGAGGTTACTTATAAGGGCAAAAACATCGCCGACATTCTCGACATGACGGTTGAAGAAAGCCTCAGCTTCTTTGAGAACATCCCTCGCATCAAGAACAAGCTGCTGACTCTTGCCAATGTCGGCCTCGGCTATATTCATCTTGGACAGCAGGCCACAACTCTTTCCGGCGGTGAAGCGCAGCGCGTCAAGCTCGGTGCGGAACTATCAAAAGTAGCTACCGGTCGCACGCTGTATATTTTGGATGAACCGACCACCGGGCTGCATTTTGAAGATATCCGCATGTTGCTAAAAGTTCTAAACGAACTGGTTGACCGAGGCAACTCGGTGCTGGTTATCGAACACAATCTCGACGTTATCAAAACCGCCGACTGGGTGATTGATATCGGACCGGAAGGTGGCGATGATGGCGGAAAGATTATCGCAACTGGTACGCCCGAACAGGTGGCCGCCACCCGCGGGTCATACACCGGCCATTATCTCAAGGATGCGCTCGGCGGGAAGAATGTCTAAACTCGGACGACCAGCACCCGGATAGGTTTCCATGCCGGAACTTCCTGAAGTT
>DAOUUR010000416.1 GCA_030668045.1 bacterium | reverse complement strand
GGCCCAGACGGTTGTTCGAGTGCTTGGATCAAAATCGAAAATTCGTTTTGTACCAAAACTTGGGCCCGATGTTGAGTTGCGCGTACCTTCGGTAGAAAAAGCCAAACAACTTTTTGGATTTGAAGCCAAAGTTGATCTCGACGAGGGCATTCGGCTCACCGCCGAGTACCTGTGTGCACTGAAGGATAACGGTGTGATGGCTTCGGCCGATGGAAAACGACGGTTGGAGATGGTCGGCGCTTGAGGACTACTCTTGCGCTGAAACATCGCCCAACATTTTCCCGGATTCAAACTGATCGGCGGGAGTGAAGCTTGTCTCTTCGGTGTCGAATTGATACTTCTTCAGGAGCAGAACGCCTTCGCCGGTGACAACCCCCGGTTTCCCATTGACCTTTACGATAGATCCGGGGTTTCCTTCAATGTCAATCGGCCGCGCGATCGAAGTGGCACTCCAGATATGAAGCTTCCTTTTTTCATAGTATGAAAAGGCTCCAGGATATGGCCGTGTCTGGGCGCGGATGAAATCGTAAAGCTGTTGGGCGGACCTCGTCCAATCTATCAGGCCATCTTCGGGGTTGCGTCGCGGGAAGATTGTCGCCCGGTCATGGTCTTGCGGAATTCGGGGGGCTTCGTCACGGGCGATCAGTGGCAAATACTCCTTGAGAATTTTGATCGAAACATCTGTGACTTGGGCATAAACTGAACCAACCGTATCGGCGCGTTCAATGACGATACCTTTTTGCGCTACGATGTCACCAGTATCGACACCTTTTTCCAGATAGAACAGAGAAACGCCGGTTTCTTTTTCACCATTGATAATCGCCCAGGTGATCGGCGCCATGCCACGATACTTCGGCAATAGCGACGCGTGGATCGCCATGCATCCGAATGGTACCGATTTGATGATAAGAGTCGGGACGATATAATACCACCCCAGTACAAGAACCAGATCGGGCTGCCAGCGATTGAGATGCTGACGATAGATTTCCGAAGTGAACGGTCCGCCGGATTCAACAACCTCAAAACCGCACCGTGCACCCAACTTGAGAAAATCGGCGTGGGTGCTGACATGTAACGGTTTGCCCCGAGAGAATGCGATGTCGCGTGGAGTTGTCAGGACGCCACCCAGGATTACCTCAGGCGTTTTAAGAATACCGTTTTCAATACACTCGTATCCGAATTGAGTGCTGCTGAGTACAACGACCTTCATTGCCGTTACCGGTAGAGGGACCTGTATATCTCCACGACCTGGTGCGAGTTCTTGTTCATGTCGTGATACTTCTCTACGTATTTGCGGCCGTTGCTGCCGATTTCTGCCAGAGCATCCCGATTATCCAGAGTCCACTCGATCTGCTCTTTGATCGTATCAGGGTTGGCGCGTATCAGGGGCAGCTCCGGCGGGTATTTTTCCGTCATGAAATCACTGATCCAGGTGATGACCGGTTTGCCCATAGCCATATTCTCAACCGCCAGTAACCCATGAACACCAACCCGGATCTGGTCAATAATCAGATCAGCTTGTTCATATATCTTCCGGGCTTCTTCGTGCGCCATTCCCTGAATCAGCTTGAATTCAAAGTTATGGTTCCTTTGGAGTTCTTCAATCGCCTTGACAATATGAGGTGTTCCCTTGATCTCAGGTGCGGTCGGAGCGTGGACAATCAGGAAACGGTCGTTGTCCGACTTCTTCTCCTGCGGACGATACTTCTCCAAGTTCATTGATACCGGCAGGACGTGTACGTGTTCGAAAAAGTCCTTCACGTATTCATTAAGCTCCCAATCGGTAACAATGCAATGAGACATGTGAGCCGATACGATTTCGAGCCTCTTCTTGATCAGTTCTTCGTTGGCAACTTTGACCTTAACGTACTGATTCATCTCCATAGCGCGGGAGAGCATCCGGACATCACTTCCCCAGTAGTGCATCAGCATTTTCTTCCCGGTCTTTTGCAGCACCGGAAGATCGGAGAAGTCAACCGTGAGAGTGGTGCCGAAATGAAAGTGAAAGATATCAAATTGCGGGATCAGTTTTTCCGCAAACTGTCGTGTCTGCCGGATGGCCTCGTTGGTATCGGAGAGCTTCTCTACATCGAGAACATGGTCCGACTCATGCTTCATATAAGTTGGATAATAGCAGAGCGTTTCGGCGTGCATTCCCAGTTGCTTGAGACCGGCGGTCATCGTGTTCATCTGGTTAGCTATTTCATAACTGCCGTGGAGCACCCGCTTGGTCAGGATGTCTACCTCTGCGGGCGGAGTTGCTGATACAGGTATGCCTGTTCGTGCTTTGGCAAGCCACTCGGCTATTTCGCGATCATCGGGAAACTTCTCAGAAAGAGTCTGCAGAAGGTCAGCCACTTCACCGAGACCACCAACACTTTCCAACAAAGAGCACAGATTGACGACAGCATTGATATTGGCCGGATCAAGTTCGACGGCTTTCATGAAACGCTCCGACGCCTGCTGTGCATTTTTGCGATGAAACGCGATCACGCCGAGATTGTTATAAGCTCTGCTTTCCGGCTGTTGGTTCACAACTTCAAGAAAACACTTCTCGGCGGCGTCTATTTTCCCTTCAGCTAACAGATCTTCACCCCGTTTGATTGCTGATTGCATCGTATCCTCCGGTGCACAAAATAACCAAGTTAGCGGTAACAGTCACTCGCAAATCAGGCTATTGCTGAGGTCGACCTTAGTCAAGTTTTAACGGTTGACGGACCGAACAGGCCTTTTGAATTGACACCGGCATGACCGGATTCTAATTTACACTACTGAACAGACTGTATCACTCAGGAGGAAAATCATGAAGTACGGAGCCCGAAATCAACTGACCGGTAAGATCACGAAAATCAAG
>DAOUUR010000002.1 GCA_030668045.1 bacterium | reverse complement strand
GCTTTTCAGGCATTGCCGACGAATTGCTGGACAAAGGCGTGGTCCGCTCAAGATTGATGTTGCGCTACCCGGCTCGCTGGCGTGGAGTCGATACGAAACTTACTCCCGGTCGGTACGATTTCACCGGCAAGAACTCGTGTGCCAGTGTCCTGGATAAACTTGCCCGGGCCGAGGTGGTCAAAATCAAAGTCACCATTCCCGAGGGAACAACAATCTGGAAAATGGCGGGGATTTTGGCCGAGCGGATGACTTTCGATTCGGCCTTCATTGTTGGTCTCAATCACGACACCGCTTTGCTGGCCGAACTGAACGTCCCTTGCCTAGAGGGTTTTCTTTTTCCGGAGACATACTACTTCCCATGGGGAACCGGCGCTACCGATATCATCTCAGAGATGGTGCAGATGTCGACCGCACGGATCGATTCTATCTGGCCGGAAAGCACTCCGCTTGATCTTGATCGGTTTGACATCGTTAAGTTGGCATCAATTATAGAGGCCGAGTCGAGTTTGAATTCGGAGCGTGACAGAATTGCATCGGTCTATCTCAATCGTCTTTCTCGCAAGATGAAACTCGACGCCGACCCCACTATCATCTATGGATTGGGTGGGTTGGATCGACCACTGATGAGACGTGACCTGCGAAAAGATACGCCGTACAACACGTACATGCATCGGGGTCTGCCACCAACGCCAATTAATTCGCCGGGGCTGGCATCAATCGAGGCCGCTCTCAACCCTGAGCAGACAGACTTCCTCTTCTTTGTGGCGGATAATTCGGGCGGGCATCATTTCTCGCGCACCAACGCCGAACACAATCGGGCTATTCGGAGCATTCGTTCCAAATGAAATTAGATTGACGTGGTTATAATCCTGAAGCGTTCAGGATGAAGTTTCCAAATTTTGCAGCCAGTTCTTCCAGGCCACCTTCTTCCATCACCGTGAACGCTGTTGGTTTTTCCGAACTGAACCCGAGAAAGCCAACAATGTGACCCTCCGCCTTAAGGGGATGCACCACAAACGAGCGGGAGCTATCGTCCAACAGAAGTCGCTGCTCAAACAGATTGCCACTGAAAGAGCCGGTGAAATTTTCGGTATAGACCTGGCCATGTTCGGCGACTTTTTCAAACAGTGATGATTGATATGGCAGACTAATGGTCAGCCCATCGCGCACCTTTCCCTGCCGCCAGGTAGACACAGCCGCCAGACGGTCGTCCTCAGGTTTTCGTAGAACCAGAACAGCCTTATCGATACTGAACGTCTTGCTTAGTTCCCCGGTCAGCCCCCAGAAGACTTCGGACAGATTACCGGCACTGGTAGCGATAGTGTCGAAATTGAAGTCGTACCGGTTTTCATCGACGGACAAGTAGTCTCTTTTTCCCGAGAAGGCTGAATTTTTCATTTGATCCCCAGAGTGTCAACTGGTCGACTGTTTGTCCAGGTCGGGTGACTGTAGATCGTATTTCTTTACCTTGCGCCAGAGCGTAGTTCGGCCAATTCCGAGTGCCCGTGCCGTCCGAGTGAAATTCCAGTCGTGGTTCTCCAGCGCCCGCACAATCGTGACACGCTGGTTATCGGCCAGCAGACCCTGTTCTCCGGTCTCGTGTCCCGGTGCCAGGGGCTGGTCGATTGTCTGTTCGGTCGATGTGGTTACAAACATGACATCGTCTTCTTCGATGCAACCTTCCCGGCAGAGAGTGGTCGCCCTCTTGAGGCTGCTCTCCAACTCACGGATATTGCCCGGCCATTTGTGCCGCATCAGTTTTTCTCTGGCGTCCCGGGCAATTGACAAACTAACCATGTCACCCTCGGCGGCAATTCGCCGCAGGATCGAATCGGTAAGCGGTTCGAGGTCTTCTATTCTCTTTCGGAGCGGTGGCAGTTCGAGACTGATGACCGCCACATGATTGAAGAGGTCTTTGCGGAAACTGCCCGCCGTAACCATCTTCTCCAGATCGTAGTTACACGATGCAACGAAACGAACATCAATTTTGATCGGATCGGTCGCACCCATCGGAATAATTTCCGAAGACTTAAACAACCTCACCAAGCGGCTCTGGGCTGGCATAGGCAATTGATCAACATGACCGAGAAAGAACGTCCCTCCCTGCGCTCCTACAAGTGGACTGACACTGGAGATGCCACCGCCGGCTTCAGCTTTTCCAAACAGTTCCGCCTCAAGAATTGGCTCCGGGCTGGTGGCGCAGTCGAAAGCCTCAAACGATTTGAGCCTTCGATCAGAATGATGATGAATTATCCGGGCCAGTTTAGATTTGCCGGTACCCGCCTCTCCGGTGATCATTATGGCGATATCGGTCGGCGCTACTCGGCGAGCTGTTTCTTTCAGCTTCATCATCGCCTCGGACTCCCCGATCAAATTGTCAAAACCGTATTCCATCGCGACCTGCTGACGGAGCAGCGTTAACTCCTGCCGAATTCTGGTATGCTCAATTGCCTTGCCAATCCGGAAGCGGAGTTCGGAGCCGGAAGTCCACCGAGGGAGGGTATCGTAGGCGCCACACGCGACCGCCTCAGAGGGCGAGGTTCGCTTCTGACCGTCCATCAGCAGCATCGATTCCATCGACGGAAAACTCTTGTGGATGATCCGGACAATCTCGATGCCGGACTGGCCGCCGATCAGTTCGTCGGTGAGGGCCAGGTCAAATATCTCATCGTCCAGAAGGCCGAGAGCATGTTCTATCGAATCGGCCGTGATTATTTCGTAAGCGTCTTTCAGTTCATTTACTAATTCCCCCGTCAGCTTCATATCAGCCGATACGAGAAGAATTCTGGCAGTCTCGCTGCCTGATCGTAGAGTCAGTCTCATAGGTGCGTCTCTATAGTAATCTCAGTTGTCAGTTGATTGTGCTCAAGGCTGGATTTTCTCTCCATGCGGATACCGATCTCTTCGGCCATTCGTTCGGCACACCGGTCCCACATCGATTCGGCCAGACTGACCGTCGTCTCATCGTTACCGGTGGTGGCAACTGTTATCAGCATCTGTTGCCTTTCCTGACCGGAAGTCAACGACACCACCGTCGCTCCATTGATCCTGCCAATCGAATGATCCATCATGACGGCCTCGAAAAAGTGTGCCAGCGATTCCTCGGGAACGACGATCTCAGCATCGTGGCGAGCACCCCACAGGACAATTTCAGGGTTACGCCCGACCCGAGTGTTGATGCGGTCGATTGCCAGAGAAAGCTGTTGACCGATACTGATACTCCGAACCGGCAACTCGTGCATATTCCTCAGCAGATTCAGAGTGGTCAGCCAGCTATCAAGGGTGTCAGCTTCACTGGCTATATCATCGCATAGTAACTGCCGTTCCGGCTCATCGCCGGAGTCGGTCATTGTTTGCACCAAGCTTGCGGCGGTGGTGATATTGGCAAGTTTCTCTCTGGCCTGACCAATGAGGTCGTGTTCCATTGAGAAAGTGCGGCGTTCCTTTGCAGTGCCTTCAAGCGTCATAACAGAAGCGTGAAACTCGCCTTCGCAGACATTATCCATATTAATCTTTCGGCCAGACTCCATACTGAACATCTCAGCCGGTAGCGATCCGAATTCTCGATCCAACCATCTGCTCTCGGGAGCGCCGAGCAAGGTTATAGCCAAGGGGTTCACCGCCAGGATTCGACCAGAACTGCGATTGACCACAACAACCGCCTGATCCACACTAAGACGTTCGGTTATCATCAGGGAGACCCCTTCAAGAGAGGCGTAAACCTCTCGGAGTCGCAACGCAGAATCGAAAAAGCCGTTTTCAAAATCTGGTAGCGTCAGTTCGTGATCGGGGCCAAAGAACCCAAGCACCAGAGGAGCCGATTGTCCGGGGTTGAGAACTACTGTGTGGACCCGGCAGTCGATACCATCCGGACCGACCGAGCGCAAACGATGCGAGTAAAACGCCTGACCATCGTGGTTTATCGACGATGCGATCAGTTCCATCGGAAACAGCTCGACATCAGCCGGATGAAGATAACGATTACCCTGTATCATGAATGTGATAGCCCGACCCGGGGCCATTTGGTCAAGAAGTTCTCGATGGCTATCGCACAGTGGTCGACCCAGTCTCATGCCGACAAATAGCGATGCTATGGCAGCTTCCTGTTCGTTCGCATTCGGCCCAAAGCGCCGAGTTTGTAATGCAATGCGAGGCGATTCGATAGTCGCCAGCGATTCATCCTGAAACTGTTTCACGGCGGGTTCCCTTCGCTCGTTTCAAATTGAGACACCTGTTTACTTTGTCGGCAGGGACAAGTCCCATCTTTAGGAGAGATCCAAAGGTAAAAACCGCTCCAGTGTCAAAATGCTTGACAGGGGACTGAGTTTTCATATCTTGGCTTATGCCGCTAAGAAGTGATGAAGCCAAACAGCGATCACAGCTGGCCCGGCTCCCCCTGACAATTGAGAAGACGAAGAGATTTTCCCTCTATTTTTCGGTGCTTTCAGCCCCTGGCCGTGAGTTTACCGAGTCGGATTGCCGGTCTGGATTCTGTTATATGAAATGGATGAGGAAATGACGGCTCCGAGGGTAACGGCTATAATCCCGGCCAGACTTGGCTCGCGGCGGTTTTCCGGAAAGGTGCTCTACCAGTACCGCGGAAAGCCGCTTCTTTATTATGTTTGGAAAGAGGCGTCACGGTCGAAGCTGATTGATCGACTGGCCATCGCTACCGACAGTTCCGAGATCGCTTCTGTCGCATCCTCCTTTGGAGCCGAAGTAGTGCGGACATCGAAAAAGCATCGGACCGGCTCCGATCGGGTGGCCGAGGCGGCGGGGAAAATCGGCGGAGATATCGTGATGAATATCCAAGGCGACAATTTTGGCCTGCGTTCTGCGGTACTCTCATCAACCATCCGGAAATTCAGGGCGGATCGATCAGACCGATTCGCTACTCTGGCGCACCCGATTGATACCGACACCGACCTCTTTGACCCCAATGTTGTCAAAGTTGCAGTTGCATCAGACGGCTACGCTCTGTGGTTTTCCCGCTTTCCGATTCCATACTTGCAGGGAGTCGATGGAAACTGTCGCGCCAGACAGTTTCGATTTCTCAAGCATGTTGGGGTTTACTTTTTCAGAAAGGCCGGCCTCGCTGATTATTCCGCATGGAAGCGCGGTCAGTTTGAGAAAGCGGAGTCGCTGGAACAGTTACGGATAGTTGAAAATCACGGAAAAATCAGGGTGTACCGAACACAGGCCAGGACGGTCTCGATAGATACACCTGATGACCTAAAACGAATAGAACGTCTTTAATATTAAGGAGTCTGAATGTCGGACAAAGCCAAATATATTTTTGTGACCGGTGGCGTGGTATCATCGTTGGGTAAAGGTATCTCTGCTTCATCGCTCGGCTTGCTTTTGAAAAAGCGCGGCCTGAATGTTTGCAACGTCAAGTTCGATCCTTACCTGAATGTCGATCCGGGCACGATGAACCCGTTTCAGCACGGCGAAGTTTTTGTCCTCGACGACGGCTCTGAAACCGATCTTGATCTCGGACATTATGAGCGATTCATTGATAAGCCGCTGACCAAAGAAAACAACGTTACCACCGGCCAGATATACAGCACGGTTATTTCGCGGGAACGGCGGGGAGATTATCTCGGCGCAACGGTACAGGTGATTCCGCATATTACTAACGAGATCAAGAATCGTATCAAGCAGCTTGAGCGGCTCGGTGACAAACCGGATGTTATCATAGCGGAAATCGGTGGAACGGTCGGTGATATTGAGTCACTCCCGTTTCTTGAGGCGATTCGGCAGATGGGTCAGGAAGAAGGACCGGGGGGCACGATGTTTCTCCATGTCACGCTGGTACCGTATATCAACACAGCAGGTGAATTTAAAACCAAGCCGACTCAGCACTCGGTCAAGGAACTGCGTGAAATTGGAATCCAACCCCATGTCCTGCTTTGTCGGTCGGCCAAAGACCTCTCTGATGAGTTGCGACAGAAGATCAGTTTGTTCTGTTCGGTCCCGACCGACGCGGTGATAAACGCTCCCGACGTACCGACTATCTATGAAGTCCCGTTGAAATTCCGGGAGCAGGGTCTGGACGATATTGTCTGCAAGCATTTTGGATGGGAGACCGAAGAGCCGGACGTAACCGACTGGGAAAGCATGGTATCTCGGATCAGGAACCCGAAGCGACAGATCAAAATCGGAATATGTGGCAAGTATGTTAACCTCAGGGATGCCTACAAATCAATTATTGAATCCTTTGTTCATGCAGGCGTTTACAGCGATGCTGAAGTCAAGCTGATCTGGGTCAGTTCCGAGGAGATCAAACAGTCGGGAGCCGAAAAACTTCTTTACGACATTGACGGATTACTGATACCGGGTGGTTTTGGTGAACGGGGCGTTGAGGGGAAAATCGAGGCCATTCGATATGTCCGTGAATACAACATCCCATTTCTCGGAATCTGCCTGGGGATGCAGTGTGCTGTAATTGAATTCGCCCGTAATGTCTGCGGATTGAAAGAGGCCCATTCCTACGAGTTCTATCGCGACTTGAAACATCCGGTCATTCATCTGATGGCCGACCAGAAAAGCGTGACTGACATGGGCGGGACTATGCGGCTGGGAGCCTATCCCTGCATAATTGAAGAGAACTCCCGAGCGTTTGAGGCTTATGGCGAGAAGGAAATTTCCGAACGGCACCGTCATCGTTACGAAGTTAACAACTCCTATCGTGAGATGCTGGTAGAGAACGGATTAAAACTCACCGGGATGTCACCGGATAGTCGTCTCGTGGAAATTGTCGAAGTTCCGGAGCATCCCTGGTTTGTCTCGGTGCAGTTCCATCCCGAACTGAAATCAAGACCAACCCGACCTCATCCCCTGTTCCGTGATTTTGTCAAAGCTGCGGTCAGCTACCATGAAGATCACAACAATAGCTCCAAGCTGGAAACATCGGAGCAAAACGACCTGTCCCAGACACATTAGCCTGACGCTGTTTTCAAGAGCGACAACCTCTATTTGACTCAGGATGCCACCGAAGATCATGACATTACGTATGATATCAAGTTGAAGAAATAGTCTCAGCGAAGCTGACCAGCCTTAAACGCGTTTAAGAATACGAACCACCAGAGAATCAGAGCGGCGAGGACATAGAGCCCGTAGAAATATTTGCCGCTTCGGGACTGGGCTCGCAGGCCGACCATTGCAAACATCGGGAAAGCCGCTTCCACATATCGGAAATAGCTGTCGGTGGTTCCCATCGTGGGTGAAAAAAGCAGCAGCCCAAACATGAAAACCTGCCAACTGACCGGAATCGTTCGACGATAAAAAACCGCGACCACAGCGATAACAAAAGCTAACATCGCAAATGCCGGATAGTCGACCGACGGTTGCATAAACAGCTGGACAACTGGAATCAGCGGGAAAGTGACCTCGTGCGCGTAGTAACTCTGAGCCTGGAATTTTGAGTACAGGAAGAAGTCGCCAAATGTTACAGCATAGTACGAGAAATAGATCGCTATCGCCGAAGCCATAGCCGCCATCGCAGCAAAAAGCAACAAGCGTTCACGCGCGGTATTGGATTTCCAGTCACGGACAAAAAGATAGAGCAGGGGCAGTCCGATAACCGAGCCGGAAGGATGCGCCACCGCCAGCATCCCGGCTGGAATCCAGAGCCAGAGATACCGACGCTGCTCAATCAGCACAAAAATCAGGACCGCCAGCATCAGGTAGAGCGCATTGGGAAAGGCGGTCAGGAAATAAAAAGCACCGGGGAAAACCAGCATCGCTACAGTTGACAACATCGCCGTTCTCTCACCATACTTTGATTCGATAAGACGATACAGCATCAGGGTTCCGATTAAAAAAGCCAGCCAGCTAACCAGTATCAACGCCCAGTCATGAGCAATCCCCGGCACCGCTACAATACGCCCGATCATCGGCAGCAGCGGAAACCAGCCAACATTGCCACAAATGTACCCCCGCCCGAACCAGCAGGGAAACATCTCGTAGCCATCGCGTGCTATCGAAAGATAGTGCTGGCCGTCCCATTGGGTGAGAGTTCGGCTCAGATTGTAGTATTTTGGATTGCCCATCGTCAGTAGAATCACGTGAACGCAGATGAAGACAACTACCAACGCAGTGGGAACAAGGAAAGTTTTGCTTTTCAAATACGAATTATTCATTAAGTTGATCCCGACTATTCATGCCGGTAACAACTAAGAGAATGAAGTACAGCAAGTCAAATCTTTTGCCGCCAGTATCTTCGGCGATCCTGGCGACCTTCTACGCTTTCCCCTTTCTGCTACGGCTGAACAATTGGGGCGTTCGCGATTGGGACGTATTCCTGGCGGTACTTGGCGCACCGGTGGGATCGTTGGTGCATTACGGCCAATTTCCTTTCTGGAACCCGTACATGGCCGGGGGGAATATCCTTTTCCATCACCCCGAAGTTGGTATCCTGAGCCCATTTTTTCTGCTGCATCTGATCTTCGGAATCGTTGTTGGCTTGAAGCTGCAGATGCTGGTCTGCTATTTTGTTGGTTTCTGGGGAACTCAGAAGCTGGCGGGTAAACTCGGGATATCACCAATCGCAGCCCTGATGACGGCGGTAGCATATTTTGGATCGGTACATTTTGCTCTTCATTTTGCCGAGGGGCATATCCCTTTCACGCATTTCTGTTTTCTTCCGTGGTTTCTATATTTCGTGCTGGCGGCCGAGCAGCACCGACGATCGGTCGCACTCGCTGCAGTTGCGCTGGCTCTGATGATCCTCGGCAATGGTGCGGCCGTTCCGCTGCTATATACGATCACATTCTCGGTCGGCTTTTTCGCTCTTCTTGCGTTGACGGATCACAAACCGGACCGGTTGATCAGTTTGGCTCAGGCAATCGGATTGGGGCTGGCTCTTTCGGCGGTAAAATTCCTGCCTATGGTCGTCTACTTACTGCAAAACGAATGGCCCGGTAATCCGGACGAGTCAATCCCGCTGCAGGCTCTCGGGTCGATGTTCTTCGGAATCAAGCACTCCCTCTTTGCGAAAAACTTCCCCGGACAAGTCTGGGGCTGGCACGAGTATGGCATGTATCTCTCGCCTCTGCTGGTGATGATGGCGGCAGTCGCTTTGGTGCGCAGGTTCAAGCAGTATTGGATTTACCTGGCTCTGGTAAGTTTTTTCCTGGCTCTCGGTTTGGGGAATTTTGGTTCCTTTTCGCCGTGGGCTATCCTTTCGCACCTGCCCGGATTCGGTTCGGCTCGATGCACCGGGCGGGCTTTGCAAATGGCTCTACTGTGTGTTGCCCTGCTGGCCGGGTTTGGATTTGATCAGATTGGTGAATATCTGCGTGAAAAAGCAAAAACAAAGCTGCGACCTTTTCTCTATGCCGCTTTCGGCCTGATTGTGTTGAGCAATTTGATCCTGGCGTGGCCGATTATGGCCAGCGCTTTCAAGTACGTAGCGCCCGATGTTTACCGAGGCGCCGCCTTTAGGAACGTGATTGACCGGAAACCTCAGGCATTCAAGAACTATCTGGCCAACCGAGGGGCCCTCATAACCCCTTGGCTATCAGCCTACAAACCGAGTAGGGCGTTGGTAGGGCCGGGCGATGTTGTATTGATGGAAAATATCATCTCCGGTGCCGCCGAGGTGAAACAGCGTCACTACACGCCAAACCGGATTGAATACTTGATAGTCGCCACTGAACCGGGTGAAATCACTATCTGCATGGGGTTTGATAATGGCTGGTTCGCTGAAGATGGCCGCACCCTGACTGAACGCGACTACTTGATCAGCTTCCCGTTTGACAAGGGCAGGCAGACGGTCGTGCTGCGTTATCGCCCACCCTATTTCTTTGCCGGCCTGGCAGTCTCTGTTCTTGCAATTTTGTGGCTGGTTTGGCTGCTGGGAAGGCATCGCCGCCGGTCGGATAGCGGTTGACATCGGACGGCCATTTCCCTATTGTTTGCCACTGAGGGAAACCGAGAGTAACCCCATAACGGAGACCAGCTTGCCCGTACTATTGTTCATCCTTGCTCTTTTTGCCACCGGCCCCGACAGCGGTATGCCGAAAGCAAGGCCGGAGTTTGACCAACCGGTCAATGCCGAACTCTACCTGATCCGACCGGGCGACAAACTCTCGGTCACTTTTATCGGGACCAAGATTGCGCCGTTTGCGCTCACTGTAGATGCTGAGGGGCAGATCATCCACGAGTCACTCGGATTGGTCGATCTCTCCGAAGCTACGCTGGCCAGCGCACGGAAACTGTTACAGGGCAAATTAAACAAGCTCTATAACGCCGACCAGATTGCGATCTCGATCAGGGAGACGCGCGAGGTCTCAGTAAACATCAGTGGCGCCGTAGTCAATCCGGGCGTTTACAAAGGGTACACTTCGGACCGCATTTCCGACTTGATAACTCTGACCGGTGGTGTTAAAAGCGATGGTTCGACGCGACGGATAGTTTTTTCCGGTGGGCCCCGCGACGTACAGGTTGACCTTGACCGCGCTATTGTCCTCGGAGAGAGCGACCTTAATCCGGCGCTGTATGCTGGACGACATATCTATGTACCGTACCGATCAACCGAAGTTGTCCAGATTGTCGGCGAAGTACAGAATCCGCGTGTTGTCGAGTTGATTGAGGGTGACAATGTTGAGCTGTTAATAAAACTGGCTGGCGGCCTGACAAATCGAGCAGACGCCGATGCTGTGGAGATCATCTCCGAGGACGGCAATAACGACGGCATCCTTTCGGCCGGAGATATCATCCTCGTTCCAATAAGCAAGAACGATCCCCAAAGAAGCGGCCTTTCCATCTTTGGTGCGGTCGAAAAACCGGGACGGCACCATTTTAGCGAGGGACTGACCCTTGCCGATCTGATCGGGCTGGCTGGTGGGTTTCAGTCCAATGCAAGTCAGGTTCAGACAACCGTGTTCCGTGATGCCGACACCGACATCTGGAGCAACACCGCCAGAGGGAAGTATCCGATAGGCAACATCGTTGGCGGTCCGAACGATATCGCTTCGATGATTCTACGGCCCGGTGATTCGATCTACGTACCGGTCAGCACCGGCTATGTGAAAGTGAGTGGCGAGGTGCGCAATCCCGGCCTGTTCCCATATCTTTCCAAGCACGACGCAGAATACTACATTAATCTGGCGGGCGGATTTCTTGCCGATGCCCGGCGGGACAGAGTTTTTAAGTTCGACCGGATATCAAAAGTAACGTCCGATCATTCTCCAGGCGTACAGGTGCACGATGGTGACGAAATCATAGTCAAGATACGCGAGGACGTGCGGTGAACGACTCCCATAACATCTGGCTCTTCATGGAGCTTCTTGCCCGGAAACGTAATTTCATCTTTGGACTTGTTGTAGTTGCAACGCTGGTAGCGACGGTGACGGCCTTCATGCTGCCAAAATGGTATCAGGCAAATGTACTTCTCCTACCGCCAAAGAACACGGCCGCAGCTATCCCCGGGATGCAGGACCTCTCGCAGGTCGTTTCAGTAACGGGCGGGCTTGACCTGCCGACCAAAGTTACCTCCTCTGATGTCTATGCCCGGATGCTTAAGAGCCGAACAATCACCGACACCATCATCAACCGGTTCGACCTGATGAATCACTATGAGACAAGCGTTCGTTTCTACGCCCGTGAGGCGCTGCTGGGCCATGCCGATTTCAGGGTCACCGATGAGGGACTGTTGAGTGTATCGTTTGAAGATCAGGACCCTCAGCTTGCAGCGGACATCGCCAATGCTTTTGTGACCGAACTTGAACGGCTGAACCGGGAGATAGCATCAAGTCGCGCCCGACTAAATCGCGAGTTTGTGCAGGATCGCCTTGATCAGGTACGAGAGGAATTGGATACCGCACGGGGTGAACTCGAAGATTTCCAAATGGCCAACCGGGCAATCGACTTTACTCAACAGACGCGGCTCGCTATCGATCAGGCTGTTTCCCTCAAAGTTGATCTGGCCAGAACCGAGCTTGATCTCAGCCTCAAAGAACAGACACTCGGCAAAGACCACGCCGAACTGGTGGAACTTCGGAGGCGTCGTCAGATCCAGAAAGATCAACTTGAGCAACTTGAAAAAACCAACCCCGACAGCTCTTTCTTCTCCCTGCCGATTTCGGCTATCCCTTCGCTGAAGGGTCAATTCGAAGCTCTTTACAGTCGGGTTCAGGTCAACGAATCGCTCTATACGATGCTTCTCAAACAACTTGAGCAAGCCAAGATTCAGGAGAACAACCAACTGACGACGATATCGGTTCTTGATCGTGCCAGTCCACCCGAGTTGAGACATCGTCCCCGGCGAGGAATGATTGTCGCCGCGACATTTGGTCTGTCGCTGATCGCTGCGATCTTTCTGGCGATGCTGATCAATTATCTCGACCGGTTGCGGGAGAAACGACCCGATGATCACCGTCGCGCCCTGATGTTTATTCATGCGTTCCTCGGCTGGTTCCCCGGTATAAAGAAGAAGTGAGGCCAAGCCTCTTTCAGGATATTTTGAGCGGGCGATAAGTACCCGGAGCCACAGGAGTAAACCATCATGGCCGTACCATTTATTGATCTTTCACGACAGTACGAATACCTGAAACCGGAACTTGACGCCGCCGCCATTGGTGTGTTGACTCATGGCCGGTTTGTTCTCGGCCCCGAAGTAGCTGAGTTGGAGAAACAGGTCGCATCGCTCTGTACGACACCCCATGCTATCGGGGTAGCTTCGGGAACCGATGCTCTATTGCTCTCACTTCGTGCGGCTGGAGTGGGTGAGGGCGACGAAGTTATCACCAGTGACTTTTCTTTCTTTGCCTCGGCCGGAGTTATTGCCCGTCTGGGAGCAACCCCGGTCTTTGTCGATATTGAGCCGGATACTTACAATATCGATCCTGCCCAGATTGAGGCGGCAATCACACCGAGAACAAAGGCAATCATGCCGATCCACCTGTTTGGCCAAGTTGCCGACATGGACCCAATTCTGGCGATTGCAAAAAAGCATAACCTGGTCGTGGTCGAGGATGCAGCTCAGGCGATTGGAGCCGAATACAAAGGGCGCAGGGCCGGTTCGATTGGTGATTTTGGCTGCTTCTCGTTCTACCCAACCAAGAACCTCGGCGCCGCCGGTGACGGCGGCATGATCACCTGCAACGATGATGCCTTTGCCGAATCATGCCGGATGCTTCGCGTTCACGGCTCCAAACCGAAATACTACCACAAAGTAGTGGGGTACAATTCTCGGCTGGACACGATACAGGCCGCCTTGCTGCTGGTCAAGCTTCGCTATCTGAAACAATGGTCCCAGAAACGAATCAAACATGCCCGTGTCTATGATGAAGCCTTTGGCGATATCGAGAATGTCCGGACACCTGTCCGCAGAGACAGCTCGACCTTTCATATCTACAATCAGTACACGGTCGCGGTACCGAACCGGGCGGAGCTTCAGGCCGGTCTGAGAGAGGCCGGTATCAGCAGCGACATCTACTACCCGGTCGCTTTTCACCGGCAGGAATGTTTTGCATCGTTGGGTTACAAACCGAACGACTTCCCGATCTCATGTCAGGCCAGTGGCGAAGTGTTGGCCCTGCCGATTTATCCCGAACTCACTGAGACTGAACAGCAGGAAGTGATCGCCGCGGTCAAGCTATTGGCGGACCAGCTTTAATGGCCACCGTGTGGCCGCGATTTCGGTTGACGGCTTAGGTCTTTCCCCCTATAGTTCGTGCCAGTGCTCATAGCACTCTTACCACCCGCCGAAAGCGGGTGATATAGCCACAGTTTTAAGACAAATTTGGTGCTGATTATTGCATGTAAGAAAACATAGAGGAAACATGAAAAAAGTTCTTGTCACCGGTTCGGTCGGGCAGATTGGCTCGGAGCTAACTGTTGCTCTTCGTAAGAAATTAGGCGAGAGTAATGTTGTCGCCAGCGATATCCGTATGCCGACCGATACTGTTCTGCGCGATTCCGGACCGTTTGAAATCCTGGACTGTCTTGACACCAACCATATCACTCGGGTGATGCAGATTCACGAGTGCGATACGATATTTCATCTAGCGGCGATCTTGTCAGCCATCGGTGAATCCAAGCCAGCTTTATCGTGGCAGGTGAATATGAATGGCCTGTACAATTTTCTCGAAGCTGCCCGACAGTATAAGTGCGCCCTCTTTTTTCCCAGTTCAATCGGCGCCTTCGGACCTTCGACCCCACCAGACAACACGCCGCAGGATACAATCCAGCGACCTGATACGATCTATGGTGTTACCAAGGTAGCGGGTGAACTTTTGTGCGACTACTATCACAAACGATTTGGGCTTGATACTCGCGGGGTACGATTCCCCGGTCTGATCTCGTATGAAACCGAACCGGGTGGCGGCACTACCGACTATGCGGTTGATATCTATCGCAAGGCTCTCAAGTACAAGAAATACAAATGTTATCTCCGAAAAGATACGGCTATTGACATGATGTACATGCCCGACGCTGTTCGCAGTATGATCATGTTGATGGAAGCCGACCCGAACAAACTGATTCATCGCAACGCTTTCAATATCTGTGCGATGAGTTTCACGCCCGATGAAATCGCCGCGGAGATCAAGAAGCATATCCCGGAGTTTCAGATCACCTACGAAGTTGACCCGGTCCGGCAGGCCATCGCCGACTCCTGGCCCAACTCAATGGATGATACTTCGGCCCAACAGGAATGGGGATGGGAAGCTACCTACGACCTGGTCACCATGACTGTTGATATGCTGGAACAACTGAAAATAAAACTGGCTACACCCGACTCACAGAAACGAGTCTGATGTGATGGTAAGCAGGATGCGATCTTGATTTTCGGTGTCGGCATAGATATGGAGCAGGTCTCACGGATTGAGCAAAAGGTTCGTGACCAGGCTGGACTCAAGGAAAAATTATTCACCGCTGGTGAGATAGAATATTGCCAGGCACGCAAACACAGTGGGCGCAGTTTTGCCGCGCGATTCGCCGCCAAGGAGGCTTTTATGAAAGCACTCGGAACCGGCTGGCGTGACGGACTGGCATTTGATCAAATTGAAATTGTTAACGATGAACTGGGGAAGCCCGAGCTGGAACTGCACGGAAAAGCGGCCGACATGCTGGCCGCCAGCAATATCAGCAGCGTTCACCTCTCGCTGACCCACACCAATGACCTGGCCTCGGCCATAGTCATTCTCGAAAAGTAAACGGGAGTAAAAAAGATGTCGCACTTTGGATCATACGAAGATCGCGTTAAAGATTTCGACTGGTCAATAGCCGAAAAGGAACTGGAGTACAACGACGGAGACGTCATTAATATCGGCTGGTACTGTACCGATCGCATCTGCCAGATGGGTAAGGGCGAAAAAACAGCCCTGCTCTGGGAAGGGTTTGGTGGTACGGAAAAGAAGTTTACCTTCAACGATATTCGAATCGCCTCCAATACGATTGGTTCGTTCCTGCGAGAACTTGGAGTCAAAAACGAAGATCGGGTCTGCCTCTTCATGGATCGCATCCCGGAACTCTACCTCGGTTTTCTCGGAGTCCTCAAGATCGGCGCTGTCGCCCAGCCATTGTTTTCGGCGTTCGGCGACGAATCGCTTTTTGTCCGTCTTGACAATGCCCAGACGACGGCCATAATCACAACACGCAAACATGTTAGCAAGGTCCGGAAGATAGTCGAGAAGATGCCGTACCTGAAACATATTATCATAGTTGACTACGACGGCAAGAAACCGCTCCGGGATCGAGAGGTCGCTTTCTCTCTTGAAGAAGCCACCCCGGTGGAAGAGTTTGAATGTTTCCCCACTACGGCCGAGTCACCTTCGGTGTTGCATTACACCTCGGGCACAACCGGCCAACCCAAGGGAGTAAAGCACGTCCATTATTCGCTGATCAGTCAGTATCTTACGGCCAAGTGGGTCCTTGATCTGCACGACGATGACATCTACTGGTGCACCGCCGATCCGGGTTGGGTCACCGGAACATCGTATGGAATAATAGGCGTCTGGAGCCTTGGTGTAACACAATGCGTACTCGACTCCGGCTTCTCTGCCGATGCCTGGTACAAGTTTATCGACAAGCATCGCGTGACCGTCTGGTACTCGGCACCAACCGCTATCCGTTCCCTTATGAAAGCCGGTGCCGAGATCGTGAAGAACAATGATCTCTCCTCGCTGCGTCATCTGGCCAGTGTTGGCGAGCCACTCAACGCCGAAGCGGTGGTGTGGTCACAAGAGGTTCTTGGTAAACCGTTCCATGATACCTACTGGCAAACCGAAACCGGTTCGATGATGCTGGTCAATTTCCCCGGCATGAAAGTCAAACCCGGCTCTATGGGCCGCCCTTTCCCGGGCATCACCGCCGTCGTCCTCGACCCGGAGTCATTGGAGCCAATCAAAGAACCGGGGCGTCCCGGTCTGATCGGTTTTAAGCCCGGATGGCCGGCCATGATGCGCACCTACTGGAATAATGAAGAGACATATAAGAGTAAGTTCGCCAACGGTTGGTATCTGCCGGGGGATCGGTCAAGCATTGATACCGATGGCTACTTCTGGTTCACCGGTCGTGACGACGATGTCATCAACACTGGTGGTCATCTGGTTAGTCCGTTCGAAGTTGAGTCGGCTTTGCTTGAGCACGAGGCAGTGGCGGAGTCGGCGGTTGTGGCCAAACCGGACGAAGTCAACATGGAGGTGGTCAAGGCATTCGTGACCCTCAAGCCCGGCGTGGAAGCCACCCCCGAACTTGAATTGAAAATCATGAACTTCATTCGCAAGAAGCTATCATCGATTGCAATGCCTCAGGAGATTGAGTACATGGCGCAGCTCCCCAAGACCAGGAGCGGCAAGATCATGCGACGTGTGCTCCAGGCCAAAGAATGGGGCGAAGAGATCGGCGATACTTCGACCCTGGAAGACGACGAATAGATACGTTTGTTCATACAAAGGAGCCCAAGATGGAAGAGATGAAAAAAGCGATCCTTGAGTATATCGTCGAGGAGTATCTCGAAGACGATGATGACGAAATTACGTTCGACTCCCCGCTGATCTCCGGTGGCATAGTTGACTCGTTCTCGATGGTTTCCCTCAAGAGATTTCTTGAGACCAAGTACAGCATTTCAATTCCGGATGAAAAAGCAACACCGGAAGCTTTCGACACTGTTGACAGTATTGCAACAGTGGTCAACGAGTTTGTCTCGTAGCACGCCACACGTGTGTCCCTGGGAGAACAAGCAGGTAGCAGTCAAATATCGTGGTAACAATCTGGAGATTGTAAATGGCCTATAGCGAAAGAGTGAGAGAGACATATCAGCAACAACTGGGTGGAATCAAAGACGCCGGCCTCTTTAAGCAGGAACGGTTTATTCATTCTTCTCAGGCGGCTGATATCGAAGTTGAGTTTCCGAGTGGATCGGCGCTCAAGAATGTAATCAACATGTGCGCCAACAATTATCTGGGACTATCCAGCCACCCCGATGTAATCAAAGCCGCCCATGAGGGGCTCGATACACGCGGCTATGGGATGTCATCGGTGCGGTTCATTTGTGGCACGCAGGACATCCACCGCGAGTTGGAGAACAAAGTAACGGAGTTCCTCGGCACCGAGGACACGATCCTTTTTCCCTCGTGTATGGATGCCAACGCCGGTGTCTTTGAAGCTGTTCTGACCAAAGACGATGTGATGATTTCGGATCGGCTGGTGCATGCGTCGATTATCGATGGCATCCGTCTTTGTGCCGCCGAACACGATACGTTCAAGCACTCCAACATGGATCATCTCGAGAAGAAATTGCAGCTGCACGCCGACAAACGGTTCAAGATTGTTATCACTGACGGCGTTTTCTCAATGGACGGCGACACGGCCAAGCTCGCGGAGATGGTATCCCTGTGCGAACAGTATGATGCGATGCTTTTTCTCGATGATTCCCACGCAAGTGGTTTCATCGGAAAAACTGGTCGCGGCACTCATGAACAGTGCGGCGTAGTCGGTAAGATCGACATAATCACAACAACTTTTGGCAAGGCTCTCGGTGGCGCATCGGGTGGTTGTGTGTCCGGTCGTAAAGAACTGGTGGAGATGTGTCGCCAGAGGGCGCGGCCGTACCTGTTTTCAAACACAGTGGCCCCGGTTGTTGTCTCCGGCGTATTGAAAGTGCTTGATATCCTCTCGGCCAGTACCGAACGACGTGATAAGCTCGAAACTAATGCTGATTACTGGCGCAAGGGTTTGACCGAGGCTGGCTTTGTTCTGAAGGAAGGTGATACGCCGATCATTCCGGTCATGCTTTTCAACGCCAAGTTGGCGCAGGACGTTTCCCGCGATCTTTTCGACGAAGGAATCTACGCTATCGGTTTCTTCTTCCCGGTTGTACCGCAAGGTCAGGCGCGAATCAGAACTCAGATTTCAGCCGGCCATGAACGACATCATCTTGACAAAGCTCTGGAGGCGTTTATCAAAGTTGGAAAGAAGTATGATATCCTTGGCAAGACCAAGCAGGAGATAATAGCAAAGTACGGAAAGTAGTAACCGAATTCTGAGTACGGCAAATCACAACTGCGCTGTCGTCAGACATGCAGATTGTCGTGGGTTACCGTTTACCAGTCGCAAATAGGCTCGGGGCCTGAGGGAATGCCGAAAAGGTAATTGATAAGGTAAGTTATATCAGAGATATTGACGTACTGATCTCCATTAGCTGAACCGGCCTTGTCAAACGGTACCGGGGCCGGGCCTTGAGGTGTCCCGAACAGGTAATCAACCAGATAGGTGATATCGGAGATGTTGACATTTCCATTGCCGTTGATATCACCGCAAACAAGATCTATCCAGACAAAACTATGTGGTTGTGATTGATACGATGAACTGTGATAAAGCGAATCGCTGGCCTTCACTCGCCAGAAATATTCACCCTCGGTCGGAAATGTTTCCCGAGGCAAAGTTAACGAAACACCCAGTGTGTCTATCTGGTAAATCATGTTGTTAAACATCGCGTCAGTGGCCATCCGAAAGTGATAGCCTTCACCGGCTTCAGGATACGGCGCAGGTTCGTCGGTGGCCCATTGAAATAACATTGACAAACCCCCCAGCTGGGAACCATCGGTTGGAGCCAACAGGGTTGGCACGGCTGGGGTTTTAGAATCCAAGATGAAACCAACTGTTGGCGACCAGGGTGACTCATTACCCACGGAATCCAGTCGTTGAACCGACCAG
>DAOUUR010000547.1 GCA_030668045.1 bacterium | reverse complement strand
GTTGCCAGGGTAAGCGAACTCTTGCGGTCACAACTCCTTCAGCCCATTAACATTACCCCGGTTCAGCCTCAGCTCGCTGAGAGCAATCTGTTTATTCTGGAGGGAGCAGGACCGGCAGACCCTTCCTTTAATGAGTTTAACCCGCTTTTCCTTCGAAACCGGTTGGCCCTGCAAGCCAGCGGCGTTGCGGGCGGGAAGGATACTCTGGGGGATGAAATTACCCAGTCTGGCGTATGGGGAAGGTACTCATACAGCATCGGCCAGTTTCATTATGAAACAGATGGGTTCAGGGAAAACAACGACCAGGACCAGGACATTTACAACGCTTTTGGCCAGGTGGCCTTGTCATATAAAACCAGTGTGCAGGCCGAGTATCAGTACAGGGATGTTGACAGAGGGGATCTTCCGCTACGGTTCGATCCGGATGAATTTTTGCCCAAATTGAGAGAACCAGAACGGCTGCGATTGGCCAGGTTTGGCTTCCATCACGCATTTGCCCCCCGATCACACCTTATCGGATACCTCCGATACGGGAAGATAGAGGCCGCTTGGAAGTATCCTCCTTATTTCGAATATTCGTCAGATGATGAAGGTTACGATGGGGAAATCCAGCACTTGTTTCGCTCGGGACGATTCAACATTACCAGTGGTGCGGGGTATTATGATGGGGACTGCAAAATTAAGACCACAGGCTCTACAGATGAAGAACCTAATATTCGGCATACAAACGCCTATGTTTATTCTCAGATTAACTACCCAAAGAACTTTACGTGGACACTGGGAGGTAGCGCCGACTTCTTCAAAGGGGCAGACTCTAATAGCGATCAGTTTAACCCCAAAGCAGGGCTGACATGGAATATTTTTCCCGGTACTACCCTTCGAGCGGCTGGGTTCAGGACGTTGAGAAGGACCCTGTTATCGAGTCAGACCATCGAACCTACACAGGTTGCAGGTTTTAATCAGTTTTTTAATGATTTTGAAGGCACCGATGCCTGGCGTTACGGAGTCGGTATTGATCAGAGAGTCTCTGCTACGGTAAACGCCGGTGCGGAAGTTTCCAGGAGAGATATGGAAGTCCATTTCGTAGACTATACGGATGAGGGCCGAACCAAGGAAGTGGATTGGAAAGAAGATTTGGCTCGAATTTACTTGTATTGGACGCCGCAACGCTGGCTGGCCCTCAGTGCTGAATACCAGTTCGAACGATTTAAAAGAGACCTGGAATACACCGGTGCTGATAACCTACATAAAATCGAAACCCACCGGTTCCCTCTCGCGGTCAGCCTTTTTGATTCCTTGGGATTCAGCAGTCAGATTAAGGCAACTTACATTGACCAGGAAGGCGAATTTGGCAACAGACGTGGAGTAACCTCCGGAGACGATCAGTTTTGGATCGTTGATGCCTTTATTCGTTATCGGCTTCCAAAACGATGGGGCTTCATTACTCTGGAGGCACGCAACCTGTTTGATGAGGATTTCCAATTTCAAGATACAGACCCGGCGCATCCGGTTATTTATCCGGAGCGCTTGATCTTGACTCGTTTGACGTTGGTGTTCTGAGATCAAAACAAATCTAATTGGCGAATATAGTTGAATGAAGGAGGTAAGAAAGAGATTAACAATAGAGATGTCCGAGTATTGATATAAGAAGAATTGCTAAGAGAAAGGAGAGCACAATCATGACAACTAAAGCAGATGATGGATTCAAACTTCTTTTTGACCGCGATGGAGTGTTGATTGGCGTAGACCCCCCGGAAGGCCAAACGTTAAGGTTTGGACCCACATCAATCGCCCGGTTAACTTTTGACGAGTTGAGAGGCGAAAATATCACTCTAGAGGACAAAAGTGTCAACAGTTTTGAACAGTTAATGGGCACCGGCAACATTACAATGGAACTCACCTTGATAAATGCTGCGGGCAGGTCTATTTGCGGGGGCAGTTGCGGCGGCCGGGCGTTCTGTTGGTGTTAAGATGGCCTTGGTTGCAGGATTGTAAGGTGTCGGCCGTTACCGGCATGCGGCTGAAAAATGTTCCTGTTAGCAAACG
>DAOUUR010000377.1 GCA_030668045.1 bacterium | reverse complement strand
GGTCTAAGGTTACAGCGACTATCAATATTGTGCGTTCTTTTCCTTGACCGCTTTTCCCAATCCCGTTCCGCGGGAGACCATGGGGCATAGGATATCGGAGTTCGAGTTCGCTCAAACGTAATCAAGCATGTAGGAGGTGTTGATAACAAAAAAAGCCATAAAAGAAACTACGTTCGATTCTCGCTCAACTTTCCAGCTTCATTCCCGCATTATTCCTGAGGGCAAACGCATGAAATTCAGCACACTTATGTCGATCAAGGCAGTCATCTGCCTGTTTTTCGGTGTTGGGATGGTACTGATCCCAACGACTTTGATGTCGCTCTACGGAGCAATCTTAGATCCCGGCGGCGCTTTCATGGCCCAGCTTTTCGGACAGGCGTTTTTCCTATTGGGTCTTCTTCTCTGGCTGATGAGAAATACAACCGAGGCATCGACCGTGAAGGCATTTTCGATTTCCCTCTTTTTGGGGGACGCGGTCGGGTTCGTCGTCTCGTTGATGGCGGTATTAAATGGTGTCGTGAACGCGCTTGGTTGGACAACCGTAGCGCTGTATCTAGTCATTGGTTTAGGCTTCGGGTATTTCTGGCTTAAACCTCCCACTACAAATTGATCGACGCATACAATAATGTGAGCGTAATGAAAGAGAGGGGAGGTCTCGCCAATTTACCAAATCCTTGATTGGGTGATTAGAATAAACCTTTCCGCTCTCCTTTCTTCAAAGCCGGGGTCCTAGAAAGAAACCGCCCTGATTTATAAAAACAGGGTGGTTTGCGGTCGCGGGGTATTGAGGCGATTGGGCTAATTGCGCTAAAGTTTCCCGGCCAGTTGAATGCGAGTTTCCTGAAGTCGGGAAGACGCGGCTGCTGCGATAGCTTTCATCAATCCATAACCAAGCGCAGTGTCTTCCTCGCAAAGCTCTCGAAGCTTTTCTGCCTCGAATTGGATTAGTGAACCGTCCTGCTTCGCAACCCCCGTCGCCGTCAGGTGGTAGGGGGGTATGAGAGCGGCAATCCCCATGAGATCACCAGACACGACGGTGCCGACGACGAGCGTTTCGTCTTTCGAAGTCATGTATACGATATCCACTTCACCCTTCGTAAGCAGCATCAGGTGAGTGGCCGTTTTTCCCTTTTGATAAATGTGCGCTTCCGTGAGGAATTCCCCGCTCTCCTCGAATATCCTATCGCCCTCTTTGAACTCTCGTTCTGCGCTGAATAAGGCGACTTTCTTCAAGCAGCCATCCGAAAGGCCTGCAAAATGTGGATAGCGTCGCAAGGTCTCTGGTGAAATCATGGGGCATCTCCCTTATGGGTTAGGGCGGTCATCACGGCTTCGACCGCCGCCGGTAATGCATCTTCAACTTCGGGGGAAAGTGCTTCGTCAAAGGTCTGGACATCCGCCGCCTCGACGCCGATGAGAAGGATATCCTTCGAAGGAGGTAGGTGGGCTCCGGCTTGATAGCCGAGTTCTAGCGCTGTGGATAGGTTCACATCATGTGCTGATGAGCTGCGCTGCGTGGGAATGTAGTCCGGGTTGAGCAGGTGAATTGTCCCTGGCGAAGCGCCGGTGCAGATGGCGTCGATGATGATGGCCCGGTCGAAACCGATCATGCGTTCCATCAAGCGCAACCCGCCCCAGTAGTCCAGCCCCACTTCAACATCAGGGTTCGCTGGAATGAGGCGCTCTACTTCTTGGGCGACACGCAAGCCGACACTATCGTCCCTCAAGATTGGGTTTCCAAGACCTAAAACAAGAGTTTTCATCGCACTTATTGACGCAATCAGCGGTCAGCCACAAGTATACTCGTTGGATACTGGTGGTGACCGCTGAATTCTTAGTCTAAATTCTGGGCTAATTGCTTGATGACTTCACCATCGGGCGCCCGGAGCGTCACCTCCAGCGGCATCTGGCCTGGCAGCGTATGCGTCGCGCAGGCCATGCAAGGGTCATAGGCACGAAACGCCATCTCGATCGTATTTAGCAGACCTTCCTTGATCTCGACGTCTTTGGTGATTAACCCCTGGGCGGCTTTCTTGACCGACATGTTGATCGCGGCGTTGTTGTTCGTTGTGCCCACGATCAGATTGACCTTGGTCAGAATCCCGCGCTCATCGGTCCAGTAGTGGTGAGTGAGCGTGCCGCGTGGGGCTTCGACGGAGCCGACACCTTCGTCGGGAGTCTCCGTTGGCAGGACGCGGAATTCCTCTCCTGTGATTTCAGAGTCGGTTGCCAGTTCCACCCAGCGCTCGGTGGCGTAGAGCAGCTCAACGAGGCGGGCCCAGTGAGTGGCGAGGGTGTGATTTACCGGCTTGCCGCCTCATGTATCGAACATGCGTTCGTATTCGGCTTGCGCAAGAGGCGTTGCCATCCCATCGGCAGCATTCAGGCGGGAGAGGGGGGTGGCTTTATATACACCCGATTCCATCCCATCTTCAAATCCTTTCCAGCCGATCTTCTTTAGATATGGGAATTTGAGGTAGGACCAGGGCTCGACACGTTCCGCGATGTGTTCCTGATAGTCTTTAGCATCGTACTTCGCGAACTCTTTCCCATCCGGTCCGACTACTCGGATCATCCCATCGTAGAAGTTGATATGGTTGTTCTCGTCGACTGTTCCCATGTTATAGGTCTCATGGGTGAATAAACCGCCGGTGATTAGCGAAACATAATCTGGGTTTCCCAAGACAACATCATTGAAAAGCTGGAGGGAGAATTTGGCGAACTCGATCGCGTCACGGCCGAGCGTCTCAATCTCCTCTCGCTGTTCTTCGGTGATTCCCCGGCTTACACCACCGGGAAGACCCCAGTTTGGATGTACGGGGCGGCCGCCTATCATTTTGATCAAGTGGTGGCCATCGTGGCGCATCTTGAGCACCTTGCCGGCGATGTCCATGCCCACTTTCTTGATTACGCCAAGGATGTTGCGCTCAGAGGGGTGGGCGTTGGGGCCCATGACGAAATCGGGTCCGCCGAGCGCATAGAAGTGCGTGGTGTGATCGGTGGCGAAGAAGATGCTGTAGAACATCTCCCGCAGTTTCTTAGCCGTCGGTGGGGGATCGACGTGAAAAAGCGCATCCAGTGCCTTCGTGGAAGCCATATGGTGCGCTTCAGGGCAGACGCCGCAGATGCGGTTGGTGATGTTGGGCATG
>DAOUUR010000064.1 GCA_030668045.1 bacterium | reverse complement strand
GACATTCGGCAGGCCGGTGAGATCGACTCAACTGTAATCCGACAACTAGCTGCAGATTACCGCCAGCTATCTGATTTCTGCTCGGAAGCAACCTTATCGGTCGATGCCGAACAGTATCCGGTAGAGAACCGCGAGTTATCACATCTGACTTTTCGATCGTTCATTCGTCTGTCGCAACTCTACTTCAACACGCGCCAATACGACAGCTGCACTTCCCAGTTGGGACGTCTGCTCTCAACAGTGGAGTTGGTCGGTCACGAGCAAGCGGTGGCACGGATGAACCTCGGACAGGCTCTTCAGGCTGGCGGTAACCTCGACAGTGCCGCAGCTGTTTTTGATCGCATCACCGATGATTTCTATCCCCCGATTGATGACACCGGTGCCGTGCTGCTGGACCTGTTCAATCTCCCGCTGCACACCTATCGCCTCGCCAGCTACGTCTTTGACTCAACTGCGCAGGCCGAGCGATATTCCAAAACCGAAAGTTACTACCGAAAGGTGATAGAAGATTATCCCGAAACGAAACTTGAGATGACCGGCCGCAGCAACCTGGCTCGTCTCTATGAGGATGGCGGCGAGTGGGAGAAGACTGTCGCAGAGTTGGAAGCGCTCAACAAGATGACCGAGACGGATAATAAAATCATCAGAGTGAAAATAGCAGATATCATGACAACCCGTCTGAAAAAATACGATACAGCACTTGTCCTTTACAACCAAATCCTGGAAACACTTGCGCCCAAAGACACTCTCGACCACGCTCTGATTCTATTCAAGACGGCAATCGTGAAAATGGAACAGAAAAAATACACCGAAGCCAGAGAACTCGTGGTCGATATCCGCCAGAAATACGCCATCTTTTTTAACCGCACACCTCTGGCTCAGCTTACCATAGCACGCTCATTTGAATTTGAAGGCAACTGGAGCCGGGCAGAGGTAGAATACGGTTTCTTGATAGAACACTATGCCACCTCCGATGAAGCTATGGCTTCATTTCTGCACATTGCCGATCACTATCGCGCGAAGAACCGCCCCACCCTGGTAGATAAGTGGCTCAACGATGCCGAAAAGCACTACGAGCAAATGGAGATTCGAGGCGCTGGATCGCAACTGGGAGCAAAGGCCCTCATCTTCAAGGCCGATCTATATGAGCGTAGGGAACAGCCCGAAAAATCAGCCCGGGTTCTCATGGAACTCTTTGACCGATATCCACAGACCGAACCGGGTCGGCGAGGCCTGTTGAGCGCCGCCAGAATATTCCGTGATCGGCTGGGAGATCAAGCGACTGCCGATTCACTGATCCAGGTATTGAGAACAAGCTTGACTCAACCCATCGGCAAATTTGAAATTTAGGACCTTTTTAACCACTGCGATGTATGAGAACGAGAAGATATCTTTATGGCACATATTGGAGGAATAATGAAAACAGCCGCTAAATTTGGATTAGCCCTGCTGATCCTGTTACCGAATATCTGCTTGGCCCAACAGGACACATTCGGCAAGCTGGATACTATGTATGCCGACGTAGCCCGGGTTGATTCATCAACCTGGTCAATCACTGTCAGCTATGACAACGACCAGGACGTCGAAGGGCTGACCGTCGCCCTGAAAATGACCGCCGGAATGACCAAGATAGTAGCTGATTCTGCAATATACACTGGGGGACGAGTGGAGCATTTCAGTTACAAGGGATTCCGTCCCGACTCAGCTATTCAGTGCGTAACCCTCGGAATGGTAGCCAACCTGGGACCGATCGACAAGTATCTCGCAGCAGGGACTGGTCGCCTATGCACGATTTTTGTCTCTTCGCTGGGAAATCAGGCTGTTGAAAAACTGATGATCGACACGACCACAACGCAACCGGCCAACACTCTGATGGCGATTGCCTATCCCTACCAGCACCAGGGAGACAAGATCGACACGATTCCGATAGATCGTCGCCGCGAACTTGAAATCCTTCCAGCCTGGGTCGTCAAATACGTTGAGTAATAATCTGGACTCCAAAAAAAACCCGCCACCGGCGGGTTTTTTTGTGCCCAAGAAATAGTCCAACACCCTACCTACTCACTATCAAAGCGCTTCCGGGACGGTCGCGGCGTCACAACAGCCCTCTCCCCTCTTTTGATGTACTCTTCCAACTGGTCCCTTTGCTCATCAGTCAGGCGTCCGGCGAGATAGACCTTCTTCATAAACTCGTTTCCGTTAAGCTCGAAAAACGGGTCCATCCCCTCCCAACCGCCAACCAATGCATTCAGGTCAGCATGCGCCTTTTGGTCTACCGTCCGGGTAATCAGTTTCTCCTCCTGACCAATCCTGACATCAACCCGCCCCGACTTTGCAAAAATTTTCGAGACATCCAACTCGCGGGCCAGTTCAATCAGGTCCTCCTTGAGCAATCGTTTCTCAGCTTCGAGTTCCTTGATTTTCAAGTGAACACCGATCATCGCCTCAGCCTTCTCAGCCGCCTTTTCCTCCGGCGTGCTGCCATCACTATCCTCTTTCTCCAACACCTCCATCGTAAAACGATGCCGCCGCGCCGGACAAAGCTCCTCGTAGCTACAGTAAGCGCAGAGAGCGCTCTCGGTCGGTGGGAAATTGTCGTTGCGTTCCGCCGCAACTATTGCCGCAAGCGTCAGACGAACCTGCTCGGTCAACTCATCAAGTTCATCAGGCGACATCCGGCAGGCAACTTCTTCATCCTGCCGCAAATATATCTGGACTAAGTCGATGTCGTTAAATTGCGGATAGCTGGCCTGCACCGACAGCAGGTACAAACCCATCTGATAGCGAAAATCAAGGTCGTGCGTCCGAAGCATATGCTGGCCGGTCTTGTAATCACAAATCTCAAGCGACCCATCGTCCTTCTTGGAGAGACGATCAATAATGGTACGAATGATAAACTGCGTTCCCGGCAGAGTGAACTGGAGCGACAACTCTGCACCAATGAGAACTCCATGCTTGAACGGTTTATACTTGTGATAATGCCGGACCAACGCCTCACGCCCGATGCGGATATAATCGTCTACCGTGTAGTAATCCGACGGCAGGACCAGTGACTCCAGATCAACTTTGTCCCATTCCTTCGCGTAGAATTCAACGACGTCATTCTCCGGCCATACGACACCATCGGCACCCATCTTGTACAGTTGGCTCAGAGCTTTGTGAACAGCCATCCCCAGAAACGCCTGAGGGCTGATTTTCCGTCGCACAACCGGCTTCTCAATATACTGGAATTTAAACTGACGCGGACAATTGCGATATGTGCCCAGCGAACTGTGACTAAACGATTTCGGTAACATTTCCCCCCTTAGCAACGACAGGTTAACACCGGCAAGACGACAGCAGAGCGCACTGCCGACTATTTCTTTAGATAGTGGTTAATAAACTCCCTGACAAAACCGAAGCCCAACCCAAAATGAATGGTCGGATATACCAACGGCCCAAACAGGATACACCCCATCTGTCTTTTGGCCAATCCCAGAAAGAGCGAAAAGAGCAAGACGAGCAGCAGGTACAGAGCAACCAGATTCTTGAAAAAACCAAACACCGCCGCCGAGAGAAAAGAGAGCACCAGCAGAACGGCAAATACCGCCAGAGCTATTCCCGCCAACCATTGAATCGGCGATGCCAGATTATGCTTTCGGGCAAACCGAAAACGACCTGTTCCATACCGTAGCATTTGCTTCCATAACGCGCCCAGCGTCGTCCGAGGATAATAATAGACTCGCAACTGCGGAGACAGCACAGCCTTTAGACCAGCCTGCTCGACACGGTAATTGAAATCAACATCCTCGCAGACATCAAACTTCTCATCGAAATAACCGACCTGATCAAAAACAGAACGGTCGTATATCGCACCTGACGATGTCGGATTAACTTCGCCCTCATAATCCGAATAGATATCAGATGACGGGTTATGGCCGATAGCCGAAGCTCGGCACAGCGCCACCGCACTCTGAAATTCAGTAATATCGGGTGGTGTCATCGGTTGCGCCCGGCACAGACATTTCGCGCCCGTTGATTCAAACAGATCAATCGTAGCCCGTAGCAGATTCTTGCCAGGGACATGAGAGTGACCATCAATCACCAGAACGTACCGCGCCGTTGAGTTACGCACGCCAATGTTGCGCCCCGACGAGGACAACCGCGCCGGATTGTCCAGTACCTTCAGAGATCCAAAACGGTCCTTGTATGATTCCGCTATCTCTCTGGTGCGATCAGTGGAACCGCCATCGGCCACCACTACTTCGACCCGAGACATCGGGAAATCCTGCATATATATCTGATCGAGAGTGCGGCCGATATATTTCTCCTCGTTGAGAACCGGCATCACCACCGCAATATCAAATTTGGAATCAGTCATATTGATCAATTCAGCGTATCCATTTTATGCCAGAGCAGCAACCAACACACCGCAAACCGGCCAGCTATTTCACCATTTTTTAACGATTTGATGATACCGTTGCAAGAGTCCAATCTCAACATAAAAACTCAGGCATAACAGAAGTTGTATCATTTCTGGAAACACATTCAACGGGATGAAAGATGTCGCGGATTCAGTTAGCGAAGTTCGCGGTACAGTGTTTGCCAATCATTGCAAACGCCGGAAGCTGCGTGCCTCTCAGCCGTCGCCAGCGCCGCCTCGGAGAGAGACGATACCAGCTCGGGAGTTTCGATCAGCTCAATAATCCGATCAGCGATTCCCGAAAAATCGTTCACCCGCGCCAGCAAACCGTTCTGGCGATCCTTAATAATTTCCCCGACACCACCGGTATCGGTAGCGACAATCGGCAAACCTGCCGATAGCGCCCGCCATATCGCCGCAGGTATAGAGTCGTGCATCGAGGCGCTCAGAAACATGTCGGCTCCCGTGATCAGACGGTCAACCTCCGATGAGCAAGTTGCCGTTTTAAAAGTGATCCCGAGAATCTTCTCACGGCTCACCAGATTCTGCAAGTATTCCCGACGTTTACCATCGCCCGCAATAACCATCTCCGCTCGCGGAAATTTCTGCTTGACCAACTTGAAAGCCCGAATCGCCGCCACATATCCCGCCTGTCGCTCCAGAGGACGAACCATCACGATACGAGGCTGCAACTGCAAAACCGGCTTCGGATCGGCTATCCTCCCGGCAATACCTCCAGGCATAACCTCTGAGTCGAACCGATATCCAGACAAAACCGTTCTGAGGTAATGGCTGGAAACAACAACCCGGCCACAGAGACGGAGGATTGGTCGGTATATCTCGTGTGAGCGCTCAAGGTCCAGCTCGGCCATACTATCGGAATAGCTCAGGACAACTTTTTTGCCAAAAAACTTTGCGAGAATGATCGCCGGGGCAGCGTGCAGTAGAAACAGACGGCCCGAAAAATGAAAAACATGTACAATATCGTGCCGGGGAATAGCTGTCAGCAAAGACCGAATCCTGGCCATTTTCTCACCAAAAGCTGATAAAAAACCGGCCGGGCGGAGTTGATGACTCAAACTGGCAACGGAATCACACGTGGACCGAGCAGCCGATGGCAAGTTGGCCGAGAACCGCTGAAATTGATCCGCTTCCGCTGGATCGGGGATCACCCGCGGGGCCAGCAGCAGAACCCGAACAGACTCCCGCGCCAATGCCGCGCCGGGCGTCACTTCAACCGTTAGTACTCTTATGCTCGATATCGTCAAATCAGTCTCCCAAGTGCTCAAGTCAGCCAGGCCGTCATTTCCCCCGGCTATTTCCTTTTACTCCTGAGCACCC
This sequence comes from bacterium, assembly GCA_030668045.1. GTDB lineage: Bacteria > Zixibacteria > MSB-5A5 > GN15 > FEB-12 > DAOUUR01. The sequence goes on along the minus strand of DAOUUR010000064.1, from coordinate 3,407 downwards.
GTTTAGTTTGGACTATTCGGCAGACAGGTTCCCGTCAAAAGCAAATTTATATTGCGCCCTGCACCCATATTATTGTTCTTTCCTTGATGGATCAACAGGTTATCGGCGGTTATAAGATACTCAAGCCTATCGGCGCCGGCGGCATGGCCAAGGTTTATCTGGCTGTCCACGAAGATGTCCCCAATTTGCAGGTAATTCTCAAGGTCCTCACCGACAGCCGCCTGGTCGAGCGTTTCAAGCAGGAAGCCGACAAGCTGGCCCTGCTGGACGGCAACCCCAATATCTGCCGGATAAAACACTTTTTCCATCACGGTGACAATATTGTCATCGCTATGGAGTACATCGATGGCATCACGCTGGACGATCGGATCAACGATGACGGCAGGGTCGAAACTGGCGAGGCTCTGGAAATGGTTCTTGATGTCCTCGGCGTCATCGAATTTGCTCATCAGAAGGGGATATATCACCGCGATATCAAACCAAGCAACATAATGATCGACAAGCATGGTACCGTCAAAGTCATCGACTTTGGTATCGCCAAGGCAGATTCAGACCCAAACCTCACCCAGGCAGGCTCGGCTTGCGGTACTCCCGCCTATATGGCCCCGGAGCAGTTCACTCCCTCCGAAAACACCAACTATGCCGCGATTGATATCTATGCTGTCGGCGTGACTCTCTACCGGGCTCTCACCGGTGAACTCCCTTTCAAGGGTGACAACGAATTTGCTATTCGCGACGCCAAACTTTTCACCGACCCACCCCACGCCCGAGAACTAAACCCACAGATTGATCGGAAGCTGGACAACCTGATCATGCGCTGCATGAAAAAGGACCCGGCCGACCGATTCTCAACCGCATCCGAATTGATCACCGCCTTGCGTGCGATTGCCCCAAAGCAGTCAGCCAGCGATACACCGACACGGACGATATCTCAAGCGCCTCAGAAAAAATTCCCAATCAAGATTGTCGCCGGTGCTGCCGGTGTTATTGCCGCAGCTGTGATCGGCTATTTCATCCTGACTTCCGGTGGCGAAAACATCCCGCTCGCCCCCCAACTGACCCAGCCGACCGATGGTTCCACGCTTGAGGCACCATCACCGACCCTCAGTTGGACCGGTGTGATCGACGACGATGAAACGTACACTCTGGAGTACGCTAACAACCCCGACTTTTTCATCTCGGAAATCATAACCGACCTGACAGCCGCCAGCCATACCATTGACGAGGAACTCGAAAGCGATAGCTACTGGTGGCGCGTCCAGACTGTAAACTCAGAGGGCGATTCCAGCGGTTACGGATCACCCTTCACTTTCACCGTCGAGTTGCCAGCTCTACTCACACCTCAAGGAACAATTGAGATTGCCGTTGATCCAGATGGTGACATTTATCTCGGCGATGAGTTGATCGCGCAAAACAGCTCAGGCACATCGGTTACCGTCGATACTGGCACCTACTCGGTCCGGGTCCAAAACAATCGAGCTACAAGAAAAGAGATGAACCGCGAAGTATATGTAGCCACCGACACAAACATAACCCTGAACTACCGATTCAACTTCCCCGCCGCTACAAAACCAGCCGAGCAGAAACCGGCCCCAACATTGGGTGAAGTCAAGGTCGGGTCCAAACCAATCAACGGAGCGGATATTTATATCGATGGTGAGCTTCAGGACCGCAAAACCCCCAGCGCTTTTCAGATAACGCCGGGAAGACACGTCATCAGGGGTATATTGAATTTCGACGGTGACTTGCGTATTAGAATAGACACTGTCAGCGTGATTGCGGGAGATTCGCACCGAATCATTCTTGATTTTGATAAATAGTGGCCGCTGGCCAGATTCTTATGTAAAATAGATAGATGCATTGCACTTTGATTCTTCAAAATGAAAGGAACAAAGATGAATAAGCTAACCTGCAGATGTTCTCGTCTGCTCATGACGCTCGCTCTCGCCGCCGTGGTGCTGGCCGCAGGCGCCGGTGTCCACGCCAATGAGGGAACCGTTGCCGACAAGCTGGCGGAGGCCCTCAATTTCTACAGCGAGCTGGAATTTGATAAGAGCATCCAGATCGCTGAGGGCCTGCTTGGTCGCGACGATCTCACCTCCCGTGACAGTATCGCCATTTTCGAAACCCTCAGCATTGTCACCTACGCCAAGGGTGAGGGCTTCCTGAAAAAGGCGGTCAACTACCTTGAGCAGATATCAACGGTCGGCCCTTGTGTCAGCCGCCTGCCGCAGGAGATGTGGCCACAGGAACTGAGAGACAAATGGTACAATATCCTCAAAGGCCAGAATCAACTGACTTGCGACGAAAGCGGCCCCGATGGCATAAAGACAATTGCCATCCTTGAGTTCGACAACTACTCGGTCGGCGAATATCAGGAGAAGCTGGGAGCGCTCGGCAAAGGCCTGGCCGATTTCTTTCAACATGATTTCTCCAAACTCAGCGACCTGCGTGTGGTCGAGCGGGACAAAATCGATTTTATCTTAAAAGAGATCGCGATGGTCCAGGCTGGTAAGGTTGACAAAGCAACCGCGGTCAAAGTCGGTAAGATTGTCGGCGCACAACTGATGGTCTTCGGCAGCATCACCCAGCTTGACAGCAAGAACGCCCGCATGGTTGTTCGCGTGGTCAATGTCGAAACATCGGAGATCATGGCCTCGGTTGATAAAGAAGGCAAACCGGAATTCTCCAAGATGGAGAAAGAACTGGTCAAGGAAATCGCCGAACTGCTCGACCTGGAACTCAGCGATGACATCATGAAGGCGATTGATCAGGGCGGAACGACATCACTGGACGCTACCTCCTACTATTCGCTCGGACTGGAATACATGGACCGTTACGATTATAAGAATGCTTACGCCAGCTTCAAGAAAGCATATGAAATGGACTCAAGCTTCGTTGAAGCCAAGCGCAAAATGGATGTTTACCGCCCGCTGGTAGGATAGCCCGACAGCGAGAAAGGTCTGGTATGAAAAATAGGATTTTAATTCTACCACTGCTCTTGCTGGTCGCCTGTTCGCAGAGTTTCTATGGTCAGGGCAAGAAACTGGCCGGTCAGGAACGGTATGAAGAAGCGATTGAGAATTTCTACAAAGAAATCTCGGCTAACCCACAGAGCGCCGATGCCTGGCGCGAACTGGGGATTGCCTACTACAAGAGTGGTGACATGCAGAAGGCTACAGAGTCGCTGCAACAGGCTCAGGCCATCGCCCCCGGAGCTCGAGCCTATTTGTTCCTTGGCTTGATCGCGGAGAACGGTGAGGACTACCAGGGCGCAATCGACGCCTATGCCGACGCGCTCCAATTGAACCCATCCGGAAAAACGAAAAACACAATCCGGGCCCATCTTGATCGATTGATACACCACAAGATCGCAAAAGAAGTCGCCACCGCGCTGGAAAACGAGT